>NZ_JBFTZW010000019.1:0-51935 GCF_056406555.1 Arthrobacter sp. P1_B4 | reverse complement strand
CCCGGTGCCCTGTCTGGTTCCGGTGCCGTGCTGTGCGGTGTTGGCAGGGGCGCCTGCTTCGGCGGGAGTCGTCCCGAGCCGGGTGAGCAGGTCGTGGTAGTCGATGGTGGCCATGATCTGCGGCCGGAGCCCGCCCGCGGCGGGCAGCCCTCCGGTGGCGAGGGCTGCTTTGCAGGCACCGACCAGGCCGTCGAGCAGCCGTTGGGGCCGGGAGCGGAGGTCCAGGGGAGGCAGTGCGGCGTCCTTTTCGGCCGTGGCGGGCTCGTTAGCCGGGCCGGGCTCGTCGGCCGCTTCGGACCCGTCGCCCGGTCCGGCCTGCGCCGTGTGGCCGGTGGCGGTGCCTTCTCCGGTGTCGGGGCCGGTGCGGGGGTTGGTGGCGGTGTTCATCACTGTCACCAGGTGTTCGAACTGGTCCGCGGTCGCGAAGATTTCCAGGTGCTGCAGGCCGTGCCGGGGTTTGCGGAGAAAGGCGCCCTGGAGCTGGCGGAGCAGTTCCTCGGAGGGCTCGGCGCCGTCCTGGTCCAGCGCCTCGGCCCACCGGCGGGCGATCCGGGCCAGGAAGTCGGCGTCGTTTTCGATGGCCGTCACTGTCAGGGCATGTTCCATGGTTGCGGCGGCCTCGGGGAGGCAGCTGTGCCGGACCCGGTCCAGGGCGAGCGTGATGACGGTTGCGGCGCGGGACGCGACCTCGCCGGCCGCGACGGCGGCTCCAAGCTCCGGGTGTACGGGCGGGACGGGCCGGCCGGCGAGTCCCTGCCGAGGCAGCAGYGTGTCGGCGAGGCMGAGCCGGCGCCTGGCCTCCGCGGCGCCGATCCGCAGCCGCGCCCGCAGGAACTCCRCCGTGTTCCGGTACCCGTCATCCAGCACCGATTCCGGCACCGCCGGCTCACCCGTTCCRGGGSTTCCGGCGGGCRCCGYCSCAACAGACGTGCCGGCGGGAGCCGAGGACAAGGAGGTACCGGAGGGAACCGCCGCAACGGACGTGCCGGAGGGAGCAGAGGACAAGGAGGTGCCGGCTGGAACCGCCCCGGCGGAGGTGCCGGCGGGAGCCGAGGCCAAGGAGGCGCCGGCGGGCGCCGCCGCAACGGACGTGCCGGGTGCGCCGGTCTGCCACCCGGCGGGGCTCTCACGCCAGCCGGTGGTCCACCCGGTGACCGCCCCCGCYRCMGCCCCCGTGGCCGCGGCGGCGGRCTGCTTCCGGGTCCGGTCCACGGCGGCCGCMGCGACGAGCTGCAGATACTCCACCGCGCGGGAGACTTCCTCCACGCTGCCGGCGAAGTCCGACGCGGCCCGGAATCCCCACGACCCCGCATCCTCCACCGCCGTCGAACCCACCGCCCGCAGCGCKGCCAGGGCGGCGTCCAKACCGGATTGCCCGACCGGGGCTGCACCCCGGTCCGTKCCCTSCGCCTCGTCCCCGCAGGCGGTGAAATCCCTGATGAAATCCCTGACGGCTTCCATGGCTCGAGTCTATTTGAGGGCTCCGACAAAAGTGATGGGCACGGTTCCGCCTCGGAGTGACTCCGGTACGGTGCACCCGGCCGAACCCCAAACGAACTGTGACCACGCACCCCGTTGGGTGCGTGGTCACGGTTGCGCGCGGAAAACAGCTGCGGGGCTAAAGAGCTAGAGCTTCAGGATGYTGGTGAGCCGCTCGGTGTCCTGCCTCGTCCGGGCCTTGCCGAGATACACCACGGCCGCGATCGAGGCCGCAGTGCCCAGGACCATTGGCAGAATCCACGGGATCCAGGTCAGGCCCGGCTGGTAGCCGAATCCGGCCGCTATGAAGATGATCCAGCTGAGCATACCGACGGATGCAGCGACTCCCGCGGGGACGGCGACGCCGTACTTCTGGTGCCGTTTGTCGTTGGCCCACACCAAGAAACCCGCAGCCACGGTCACCATGGCGACCACAATCAGGGAAAGCATTCAGGACACCTCACGATGGAGAAACTGCGATGAAGGAACGGTGGTGGGAAGAACGGGCTAGAGGGCACCGAAGCCGACGCGGCGGGCCTCTTCTGCGCCGATTTCCACGTAGCCCAGAACATTGGCGGGGACGATCACCAGGCGGCCTTTGTCGTCCGTCAGCCGCAGTTCGCTGCCCTTGGCGATCGCGTCGCCCACTACCTTGGCGACGGCTTCGGCATCCTGCGCCGATTCGAGGACAATTTCGCGGCCAATGTTTTGAATACCAATCTTTACTTCCACAGCAAGGCCTCCCAGCCAATCAACGTCCAAAAAATGTCTAAGGTCAATCTCTAGTTGTAGTCTAGGTCTCTTTGGGGAAGCGGGAGATTCCGCGCCAAGCTAAACGGTAGATGAGGTCGCTGGCTACATCGAGATCCAGGTTCCCGTCCGTTTCCAGCCAATACCGTGCGCTCACGTGGGCCATTCCGGCGAGTCCGCGGCCCAGCAGCTGGGCCTCCAGTTCAGGCAGTTTGGTGTCCTCGGCGATGACGTGCGCGACGGCGTCGGCAAAGGTCTTGTTGAACGTTTCCAGCCGCGCGCTGACGTCGGGGTCGTTAATCAGGTCCGACTCGAAGACGAGCCTGTGGGCCTGGTCGTCGTGCGCGATGAAGCGGAAGTAAGCGCGCATGACGGCCTGGACGCGCTCGTCATTGTCGGTGGTGGAGTTCAGGGCGCCAAGCAGGAGGTCGGTCAGCTTGCTGAGGTGGCTGTCCAGCAGAGCCAGGTAGAGGTCCCGCTTGGAGGGGAAGTGCTGGTACAGCACCGGCTTGCTGACGTGGGCGGTCTCGGCGATCTCGTCCATGGCGGCACCGTGGTAGCCGTTCGCCACGAAAACTTCCTGCGCGGCCGCCAGCAGCTGCGCCCGGCGTTCGTCGCGGGGGAGGCGGGCCGAGCGTTGTCCGCTCCGGGGCTGCACTGTCGTCGGCTTGCCCGACTCGTCCCGCTCCAACGGTGCCTGATGAACCACTGTCGGCCTTCTTTCCCTTATTCACCCCATTGCGCGCAATGGCAATCGTCTGCATTCTGTACTGAACTACCTTGCACTCAATTACACCTTACGCGCGGGTAATATGACCTGGTGGTATCTTCGGGCATAGATTGAAGTATGGCTTCCAAGTTCACCGCCGCCGGTGCCCCCGCAACCCCCCAGACGAAGCTGGATCCGCAGCCCGGACCGCTGGTCGACCCGGCTGCGGACCTCAGTCCGGACGAGGTGGAACGCTACTCGCGGCACCTGATCATTCCGGAGATCGGCGCGATCGGCCAGCGACGCCTCAAGAACGCGAAAGTCCTGGTGATCGGTGCCGGTGGCCTCGGCTCCCCGGCGCTGCTCTACCTCGCCGCGGCGGGGGTCGGCACCCTTGGCATCGTCGATGACGACGACGTCGACCTCAGCAACCTCCAACGCCAGATCATCCATGGTGTCGCGGATGTGGGCCGGCCGAAAATCGAGTCCGCCCGCGACGCCCTTACGGCCCTGAACCCGCTCGTGGATGTCCGGCTTCACAACGTCCGGCTCGACGCGTCCAACGCATTGGAACTCTTTGCCGGCTACGACCTGATCCTCGACGGCGCCGACAACTTTGCCACGCGCTACCTCGTCAACGACGCCGCCGCCATCCTCGGCAAGCCCTACATTTGGGGATCGATTTTCCGTTTCGACGGCCAGGTCAGCGTCTTTTGGGAACAGTTCGGGCCCACCTACCGGGACCTCTACCCGGAGGCGCCGCCGCCCGGATCCGTGCCGTCCTGCGGCGAAGGCGGCGTGTTCGGCATGCTGTGCGCCGCCGTCGGAGCGCTGATGGTGACCGAGGCGGTCAAACTGATCACCGGCGTCGGCCGGTCCCTGCTGGGCCGGCTGGCGCTCTATGACGCGCTGGGCGGCACCTGGCGCGAGATCAAGGTGACCAAGGACCCGGCGGCTGCACGAATCACCGAACTCACCGACTACGAGGCCTTCTGCGGGATCACTCCAACGGCGGATCCCGGTACCGAGCACACTGTGACGGCGACCCAGCTCGCCACCATGCTGGCCTCCCGCAAGGCCGGCCTCAAGGACTTCCACCTCGTGGACGTGCGGGAGCAGGGAGAATACGAAATCGTCCGCATTGAGGGGTCGGAGCTGATCCCGCAAGGCCGCATCCTTGCCGGCGAGGCGTGGCAGGAACTGCCCCAGGATGCCGAAATTGTCTTCCACTGCAAGGCCGGAACACGATCCGCCGCCGTCCTGTCCGCAGCCCGCGCCGCAGGGTACGGGCGCGTCAGCCACCTCGAAGGCGGCATTCTCGCCTGGGTAAGGGACGTGGAGCCCGGGAAACCGGTGTACTGAGCCTTGGCGGGCCATATGGCCAGCAAGGCCGCGATACCGCACAACACGCTCCGCTGAGCGGCGCCCTAAAACGAAAGGCTTGGTCATGAGCGAGGAAAATACAGTGACGTCCCAGCGCAAGATTGGCTCGGGGTTCGGCCGGGATTCGACGGCGGCCGACGTCATTGCCGGCATCGACCTGACCGGGAAGACCGCCATTGTCACCGGCGGCTACTCGGGGCTGGGCTTGGAGACCGTGCGGGCGCTGGCCTCCGCCGGCGCCACCGTCGTGGTGCCGGCCCGGCGGCCCGAGCATGCCCGCGACGTCCTGGCCGCGGCGGGGCTGACGCCGGCAACGGCTGGCGGCGGCGTCAGCGTCGCCGAGCTGGACCTTGCGGACCTGGCCAGTGTGAAGGCGTTCGCCGCCGGCTTCCTGGCCGGCCTGGCGACCGAAACGGCACCTGGCGCCGCGCCTGACGCGGCACTTGGCGCGGCGCCGGGCTCAGGCCGCAGCCTGGACATCCTCATCAACAACGCCGCCATCATGGCAAGTCCGGAGCAAAGGGTGGGACCCGGCTGGGAATCACAGTTCGCCACGAACCACCTGGGCCATTTTGCCTTGACCAACCTGCTGTGGCCGGCTCTTGCCGCGGCGCAGGGGGCCCGCGTGGTCTCGCTGTCCTCGACCGGCCACAAGCTCTCGGCCATTCGCTTCGATGACATCAATTTCGACGCCGGCTACGACAAATGGCGTGCCTACGGCCAGGCCAAGACGGCAAACGCGCTCTTCGCCGTCCAGCTCGATGCCCTGGGCCGGAACTTTGGCGTGCGCGCCTTCGCAGTACATCCCGGCGGGATCATGACGGAGCTGCAACGGCACCTGCCGCGGGAGGAGATGATCGCCGCGGGCTGGATGGATGAGCACGGCAAACTCGACCCGCGCTTCAAGACACCCGCGCAGGGCGCCGCCACCTCGGTCTGGGCCGCAACTGCGCCGGCGCTCGAAGGAATGGGCGGCGTCTACTGCGAGGACTGCGACATCGCCGAAGCCACGGTGCCGGGATCGCCCGAAGCCAGGATCAGGGGAGTAGATGCCCACGCGGTGGACCGGGAGGCGGCCACACGGCTGTGGCAGGTGTCGGCCGATATGACCGGGATCAACGCTTTCCCCGGATAATCCAGGGATAAGCCGCGGCGCGGGGAGGCGCGGGCCAGCTACGCGGTTTCGCGGATGTCGCCCGTTGCGGGGCCGGCGTCGCCGGGGTCGCCGGGGTTGTGGACAGCGGCGTTGTGGTCCACGGGGCACGCGGCCCCGGAACCGGCGGCACCTGCAACCGTTGCGCCGGCGGTGGGCTCCACGGTGATGCCGTACAGCGCCTCAAGACCGGCAATGTAGGCGTCCTGCTGTCCGTTGGAGGCCAGTTCGCGGGCCCTGACGGTGGGGACGTGGAGAAGCTGCTTCACCATGCGGCGCAGGGCAAATTCGACTTCTTCGGCGGCGGCCGTGCAGCCGTGCCGGGCCCGGACCTTTTCCATTTCCGCATCCAGGACGTTCATCGTGTGGCGGCGCAAGGCGACGATCGCCGAGTCGACGCTCCTGGCCTCGCGCTCCTGCTCAAAGGCGCTGGCCGCCCCGGCCACGATGCTGCTGGCCTGTTCGAGCGACTCGGCCTGTTCCTGCGGTGCGGCCAGCCGGACCGATTCCAGCGTAAGCAGTTCAACGCCGTCGAGGTCGCCGACCGCGGGGTCGAAGTCATGGGTCAAAGCGAGATCGATCGCGATCAGCGGCTGGGCCGAGTTCGCCCGGATCCGGGCGAGTTCGTCCGCTTCGACCCGGCTGTCGGAGCCGCTGCAGCCGATCATGACGTCGGCGGCGGCAACTGCGCCCGGAAGCGTGTCCTCGTTCAGTGCCGTGCCGCCCCGGGTGGCGACGAAGCCGGCGGCGCGGCCGGAGGAGGAATAGACAAAGACATCGGTGCAGCCACGTTCCCGCAGCAGGGACATGGTGGCACCGGCGTAGGCGCCGGTCCCGAAGACAACGGCTTTCTTGGCGGACCAGTCCGGGTTTTCCGACAGGTCAGTGGCGAGATCAAGGGCCACGGAGACGATGGAGAGCCCGCGCGAACCCAACGCCGTCTGGGCGCCGACGTCCTTCGCGGTCTTGGACGCGGCCTGGAACAGCCGGACCAGGCCGGAGCTGGCGGTGCCCTCGTGCTGGGCCGTGATCAAGGCGCGGCGCACCTGCCCGGCAATTTCCCGTTCGCCCACCACGGCGGAGTCCAGACCGGAGCTGACCGAGAAGAGGTGCTGGCTGACCTCGGCGCCGGTGCGGGTGCTGAAGGCGCGGGAGACGAGCTGGTCGTTGAGTCCGCTGGCGCCGCTGATGTGGGTGATGAGGGCCGCCCGGGCGGCGGCGACGGCGTCCGGATGGGGTGCTTCGCCGTAGATTTCAAGGCGGTTGCAGGTGGCAAGGACAACGGCACCCGCCACAGCCGGCGATCCGGCGAGGGCGGATGTGGCGATCCCTGAAGCACCGGTGCTCAACTGAGCAACGGTTTCGAGGTCGATGTCGGCGTGTGTAGCCACCAATGAAAAAAGAACCACAGCATCACCATCATAGCTTTTTCGCGCCCGTGTAGAACAACTGTCCGGGCGTGGGCTCAGGCACCCTGGCCTGTGATTCCCGCCACGACGCGGCACTCGGGGCCGGTGTCAGAGCCGGCGTGACAGGCTGTCGTTATCTTTTGGGCACAAATTTGGGCACAATCGAAGTCATGACTCCAAGCGCTGCGGCACGTGCCGGCACGACCACATTCAGTACGTCCGACAACGGCGCAGCCGGCAATGCAGCCATTGACGGCGCCGCCACAGATGGCGCCGCCCGCGGCCTCGACGCCGGCCACCCGCTGATGGACGGCCGCACCGCGGATTCGCCGCTGATCACCGCCTACCGCGGCGGCAAGCCCTCCCGCCGTCCCGTCTGGTTCATGCGCCAGGCCGGCCGCTCGCTGCCCGAATACCTCAAGGTCCGTGAGGGCGTCGCGATGCTGGACTCGTGCCTGCGCCCCGAGCTGGCCTCAGAGATCACCCTGCAGCCGGTACGCCGCCACGACGTCGATGCCGCCATCTTCTTCTCGGACATTGTCATCCCGCTCAAGCTGGCCGGCGTCGGAGTGGACATCGTGCCCGGCGTCGGACCCGTGCTGGACAAACCGGTCCGCACGGCCGCGGACGTTGCCGCCCTGCCGCAGCTGACCTGGGAGGCCCTGGAGCCCATCCGCGAAGCCGTCCGGCTCACGGTGGCCGAGCTCGGCAGCACCCCGCTGATCGGCTTCGCCGGTGCGCCCTTTACCCTCGCCGCGTACATGGTGGAAGGCAAGCCTTCCCGCGACCACCTCGGCCCGCGCACCATGATGCACGCCGACCCCGAAACCTGGACTGCCCTGGCCAACTGGGCCGCCGATGCCTCGGGGATGTTCCTCCGCGCACAGCTGGAAGCCGGCGCTTCCGCCGGCCAGCTCTTCGACTCCTGGGCCGGTTCGCTGGGACTTGCCGACTACCAGCGCTTCGTTGCGCCGGCGTCGTCCCGTGCCCTGGACCATGTCCGGCACCTGGGCGCACCCCTGATCCACTTCGGCACCGGCACCTCGGAACTGCTCGTCGCGATGCGCGACGTCGGCGTTGACGTCGTGGGGGTCGACTACCGGCTGCCGCTGGACGAAGCCAACCGCCGCCTCGGCGGCACCGTCCCGCTGCAGGGCAACATCGACCCGGCACTGCTTTCGGCGCCGTGGGAAGTCCTCGAAGCCCACGTCCGAGAGGTGATCGCGGCCGGCTCCGCGGCGCCCGGGCACGTCCTGAACCTCGGCCACGGTGTGCCGCCGGAGACGGACCCTGAGGTGCTCACGCGCGTCGTCGAACTCATCCACTCCATCGCTCCGGAGTAGGGGCGTGGACGCAGGCGCCGCCGGGACTCCCGTGGAAGGTACCGCCGTTGTGATCGGGGGCGGGATTTCCGGACTGCTTGCGGCACGGGAATTCGCCCGGGCCGGGGTCCGCACCACCGTCCTGGAGGCCGGCGAGGCCTGGGGCGGCTGTGTCGGCAGCCATGTCGTGGCCGGACTGACCCTGGACAGCGGTGCGGAGTCTTTCGCCACCCGCACCGCCGCCGTAGCCGATCTCGCCGCGGAGCTGGGGCTGGCCGGCGAGATCGTCGCGCCGAACCCCGGCGGGGCCTGGGTCCAGTTGCCTGACGGCCCCCGGGAACTGCCTAAGACCGGTGTGCTGGGCATCCCGGCGAGCCCGTGGGACCCGGAAGTCCGCCGGTCGCTGGGCCTGCTGGGATCCCTCCGCGCCTCCGTCGACGCCGTGCTGCCGGCCTCGCTGGGCACCGCTGACGCGGCAACGAGCGTGTCAGCCCTGGTCCGCCGGCGGATGGGCAAGCGGGTCCTGGACCGGCTCGTCGCACCGGTGGTCGGCGGCGTGCACTCGGCCGACCCCTCAGTGCTCGACGTCGACATGGTGGCCCCCGGTCTGCGGGCCCTCATCCGCCAGCATGGTTCCCTCGCCGCCGCCGTCGCGGCCCAGCGCAGGGGAGCGGCGGTCGCCACGGGCGGACCCCCCGGACCGTCCGGAGCAGGCCAGGCCGGCGGGCTCCAGAAGGCCGGTTCCGCCGTCGCCGGGCTGCGCGGTGGCATGCACACCCTCGTCGCCGCCCTGCTGGCCGATCTGCGTCAGCGCGGAGTCACCCTGCTGCCCGGCACCGCGGCCCGGTCAGTGCGGCGCTCAGCCGACGGCTGGCGCGTGGCCACGGACCAGGCCACTTTCGACGCCGGGCTCCTCGCGGTTGCGGTCGAGGGTCCCGCCGCCGTCGGGCTGCTTGAGGAGTCCCTGCCGGAACTTGCCGGCCTCCGCCCCGATGCCGGACCCGACGTCAGCCTTGTCACGCTCGTGGTGGACCTCCCGGCCCTTGACGCGGCGCCACGCGGCACCGGCGTGCTTGTTGCCCCGCAGAGCCCGGGTGTGCAGGCCAAGGCGCTGACGCACGCCACCGCCAAATGGGCGTGGCTGGCGGAGCAGGCAGGCCCGGGAAGGCATGTGCTCCGGCTCTCCTATGGGCGGAGCACAGCTCCAGGGGCTGTTACTCCCGGGGCATTGCCCGAGTCCCGCGGCGGCGGACTGGCCGCGGCGCCGCGCTCCGACGATGAACTTTTCCGCGCAGCCCTTGCTGATGCGTCGGCCCTGCTGGTGGTGCCAGTCGGCGCCGGGGACGTGGCCGATTGGGACGTGGTCCGCTGGGCCGGCGCGCTGCCGTTTGCGTCCCTGGGCCACAGGCAGCGCGTCGCGGCCGTCCGGAGCGTCTGTGCCGCGGACGGCACGCTTGCCGTGGTGGGCGGCTGGCTGTCCGGCAATGGCCTGGCAGCGATCGTGGCCGACACCCCGCAGCAGGTCCGCACCCTGTTGTCCTGAACGTTGTCCTGAACGCGGCTGCGCTGAATTTGGTGACCCTGATTTTGGCTGTCCCGAACGACGTTCCTGAGTCCCAGGCACACCTTCAGTCACAGGAATCACAGCGGTTCCAAAGGCACCCTGAGCCCCTCCGGACCCGGCGGTTTCGTGCCGGCAATTCGCGGTTTTTGCAAGTTTTTCCTGCTGGTCGATTCCGGCTAGGCTCGATGACCATGTTTATTTTCAGGTCCAAGGTGTCAACAACGAAGACCGGCCGCCATCGGGGCCTTCGAAGCGGCGCGGCGGCGGTCGCGCTCGGGGCCGTACTGGCTGGCACCGCCGGGGCTCCTGCCTCGCAGGCGGCCGCAGGGTTGTCCGCGGCGGCGTCCACCGCACCGTCCGCGCAGGGTTCGCTGACCCTCGGCCTCGGCGACGTGCTGGACAGCCTGCTGGGCTCCTCGACGACGCCGAGCCCCTCGCCGTCCGCCGGCTCGGGCGAGTCCTCCCCGTCGCCGTCGCACGGCAGCAGCCCGGAACCCAGCGACCCCGAGCCCAGCCACCCCGAGCCCAGCGACCCCGAGCCCGAGCCCAGCGACCCGGAACCCACGTCACCGCGCACCAGTACCCCACCGGCCTCGAGCACCCCGCCCGCGAAGGTTGCGCCGCCCGCCGGGCCGCAGGACCCCGCCGCGCCGCCCGCCGCCCCGGCTCCGGGAGCTCCCGCCGCAGGCGGATCCGCCGGGTCTGCCCCCACCGGGCAGGCCCCAGAGCGGCCGGCGCCGGGCAGCGCGGCCGCCGACCCGGCCGCCGATCCACAGTCCGGCACCGCGGTGCCGGCCACGAGCAACGGTGCCGGCGCGCAGACGTCGGCCTCGAAGTCGGCCACACCGCAGCCGTCCCCGACGGGTTCAAACACAGCCGGCTGGACCCAGGCACCGGCTCCGGCCAAGGGCCACTCCGGCAACTCCTCCCTCGAGGCAACCTCGACGTTGGAACCGGCCGGCCTGTCCCCGCTGGTCGGCTGGGGCATCGGCCTGGTGGCGCTCTCGCTCGGCGCCGGCGCCGCGGTCCTCCGGATGCGCCGGAGCTGACAGGACCCGCCTCCCACGGACACGCCCCCGCCTCCCGCGCCCCGCATGTGAAATAAAGCACTTCTACGCGTTGTAGAAGTGCTTTTTTTCGACTTAGCTGGGGAGAGGAGGCAGACTGGTATGCATGAGCCACACTTCTGCCGAATCTGTCACTAAAACCGGAATGTCAGCCCCCGGAGAATCAGTCGCCGGGGCATCGGCGCCCGAAGATTCAACTGAGCAGTTCTTCACCCTTTGGACCGTATTCAAGCGGTCAGCGGACATCCTGCGCGGCGCCGATGCCGCTGAGGACTTCGAGGCCCTGATGAATACCCTCGCCGACGCCGGAGTTGTCCACCGCGGCAGCTACGACGTCTCGGCGATGCGGGCCGACGCGGACATCATGGTTTGGCTGCACGGTCCCCGGCCGGAAGCGCTGCAGCGGGCAGTGCGGGACATTCGGCGCAGCAAGCTGTTCGCCGGCACCGAGATCGTCTGGTCCGCCATGGGCGTGCACCGGGAGGCCGAGTTCGCCAAGAACCACACCCCGGCGTTTTCCCGCGGCGTGGAACCGGCGGAATGGCTCTGCGTCTACCCCTTCGTCCGCTCCTACGAGTGGTACCTGCTCCCGGACGCCGAGCGCGGCGCCATGCTCCGCGACCACGGCATGCTGGGCCGCGACTTCCCCCAGGTCATCTCCAACACCGTCTCCTCCTTCGCCCTCGGCGACTGGGAATGGATCCTCGGACTGGAAGCCCCCGAGCTCGTGGACCTCGTGGACCTGATGCGCCACCTGCGCGCCACCGAAGCCCGGCACCACGTCCGCGAGGAAATCCCCTTCTACACCGGCCGCCGCGTCACCGCCGCCGAGATCGCCGAGGTCCTGGCATGAGCCCGATCGATCCGCAGGAATCCGCCGCTTCGGTAACCGCCGTGAACACCGTCACCGAGGCCGGCCGGATGGCCCCCAAGGAGTACGACGCCGTGCTCCTCGCCTCGTTCGGCGGGCCTGAAGGCCAGGAGGACGTCATCCCGTTCCTCCGCAACGTCACCCGCGGCCGCGGCATCCCCGACGAACGGCTCGAAGAGGTCTCGCACCACTACCGCGCCAACGGCGGCATCAGCCCCATCAACGGACAGAACCGTCAGCTCAAGGCCGGCCTCGAGGCCGAACTTGCAGCCCGCGGCATCGCGCTGCCGGTGTTCTGGGGCAACCGCAACTGGGACCCGTACATCCCGCAGACCCTGCAGGAGATCTACGACGCCGGCCACCGCAAGGTGCTCATGCTCACCACGAGTGCCTACTCCTGTTACTCCAGCTGCCGCCAGTACCGCGAGGACATCGGCATGGCGCTGACCGAAACCGGGCTCGACGGCAAGCTCGAGGTCGACAAGGTGCGCCAGTATTTCGACCACCCCGGGTTCGTGGAGCCCTTCATCGAGGGAACCGCCGCCGGCCTCGCCGACGTCCGTGCCCAGCTGGCCGCGGCCGGCACCCCGGACGCCCCCGTGCACATCCTGTTCGCGACGCACTCCATCCCGACCCGCGACGCCGAGGCCGCCGGCCGGTCCGAGGGTGAGCCGCGCACTTTTGAGGAAGACTCCGCCTACGCCGCACAGCACCTGGCCTCCGGCACCGAGATCATCCGCCGGGTGGAAGACGCGACCGGCCTGACCGCACCCTGGTCCCTCGTCTACCAGTCCCGCTCCGGCGCCCCGCACGTGCCGTGGCTCGAGCCGGACATCAACGACGCCATCGAGGAGCTCGCGCGCCAGGGCGTCAAGGGCATCGTGATTGTGCCGCTGGGCTTTGTCAGCGACCACATGGAAGTGGTCTGGGACCTGGACACCGAGGCGCTTGAGACCTGCGCCCGGCTGGAACTGGCCGCAACCCGTGTCCCCACGCCCGGAACGCACCGCAAGTTTGTCGCCGGGCTTGTCGACCTCATCTGCGAGCGGACTGTCGCGAACAACATTGCCGAGCGGCCGCACCTGACCAAGCTCGGCCCCTGGTACGACGTCTGCCGTCCCGGCTGCTGCGCTAACTTCCGCGGCGAAAAGCCCACCATCGCCGGAGCCGACACCACCGTCGGGACCGGACACGATCCCTACCCGGCCGCCCCCGCGGCGGCGGGAAGGGCAGCCGCGGCTGCTGCGGCGGCGGGCGAGGGGACCGCATGAGCGTCCGGATCGGCACGCGCGCCAGCAAACTCGCCCTGACCCAGACCCAGCAGACCGCGGACCAGCTGGCCGCCATCGGCGGGTTCCCCGTGGAGCTGGTCCATATCCGGACCGACGGCGACGTCCTCAAAGGCTCGCTGTCCCAGATGGGCGGTACCGGCGTCTTCGTCGCCGCGCTCCGCGAGGCCTTGCTGCAGGACACCTGCGATATCGCCGTGCATTCGCTCAAAGACCTCCCGACCGGTCCGGCCCTCGGCCTGAGCCTCGCGGCCACACCCCAACGCGTCGACGTCCGGGACGTGCTGTGCGCCCGCGACGGACTGAAGCTCGCGGACCTGCCGAGCGGCGCGAGCGTCGGCACCGGCTCCCCGCGCCGCGCGGCCCAGCTCCGCGCCGTGCGTCCGGACCTGGACATCCGCGACATCCGCGGCAACGTGGACACCCGGCTGGGACGCGTTCCCGGGCTGCCGGGCAACACGAACGATGCCGTCGTTGACGGCAAGTCGAACGACCTCGACGCCGTCGTTCTCGCAGCCGCCGGACTGCACCGGATTGGCCGGCTCGACGCGGTCAGCGAATACCTTGAGACGGACATTATGCTGCCGGCCGCCGGGCAGGGTGCCTTGGCGATCGAATGCCGGACCGCCGACGCTCCCCGCAGGGCCGGGTCCACGGAAGGCTCCCAGGGCGTGCTGGCGCAGGCCCTCGCGGCCCTCGATGATCCGGACACCCGGCTCGCCGTCACGGCCGAACGGGCTTTGCTGGCCCGGCTGGAGGCCGGATGCGCCGCCCCGGTGGGCGCCTACGCCTACCGCAAGGGCAGCATGCTGTACCTCGAAGCGGTGGTCTGCGCCGTCGACGGCACGGCAACCGTCCGCGACAAGAAAGCCACTGACGGCCTCACCGAGGTCGGGGCAACGCTGCTCGGGATCGAGCTGGCGGAAGTGCTGCTGGCCCGAGGCGCCGCGGACATCGCGGACCTGGCAGCTTCCTGAACCGCGGATCCACCACTTCATGGCACCCCACAGCGACCGCAACCACACGGGCGGCCCAACCGGCATGAGGGTGCCGGAGGGCGCCCGCGTGTTGGTTGCCCGCAGCCCGGACCGCGCGGGGGAACTCGTCACGGCCCTCCGCCGTGCCGGCGCCGAGCCGTTGCTGCTCCCGCTGATTGACTTTGAGCAGGCCAACGACCAGCACTCCCTCGACGTCGCCTTCGACGCCCTCGGCGCCGGGGCCTACACGTGGCTCGTGATCAGCAGCGTGACCACGGTCCAGGCACTGGAGGCGAAAGCCGCCGAACGCGGCGCCTCCCTCAGCAACTGGCTGCCCGGCAGCATCCTCGTGGCCACGATCGGCCCGGCGACCCGCCGTGAGCTGGAGTCCCGGGGCATCAGCGTCGACCTTGCACCCACGGGCCAGCAATCCGGCACGGGCCTGCTCGACATCTGGCCCGCGAACCAGGGCAGCGTGCTCCTGCCCCAGGCGGACATAGCGGACCCGCGGCTGCGCAAGGGCCTCGAGGCCCGCGGCGCGGCCGTCCAGACCGTCACCGCGTACAACACCGTCGACTATCCTGCCGATCCGCGGCGGGCGCTGCCCGCATTCCCACCGGCCCCGCCGCAGGCGACCTTGTCGCAGGGGATCAGTCCGGCCGGGCAGGACGCGCCGCCCACCGTGCTCACCACGGCCGAGGCGAAAGCCGAAATCGGGGCCGGTCGGCTGCACGCCGTCGTCGCCGCCTCCCCGAGCGCCGCCCGCCGCATCCACGCGGACCTCGGCCCGCTGGGCACCTGCCGTTTCGTCGCCATCGGACGCTCGACGGCGGCCGAGGCGGCCTCCCTCGGACTCAGCGTCGACGCCGTCGCCGAAGAGCCGACGGCGTCCGGCCTGGTTGCCGCCGTCGTGCGGTCCCTTGACCACCAGCAGCCCCCATCGCATCCGTCAGCCGCAGAGCCCTCAGCAAAGGACACCATATGAGCTTCCCGACCCACCGCCCCCGCCGGCTCCGCACCACCCCGGCCATGCGCCGGCTGACGGCCGAACACCGGCTCTCAGCCTCGGAGCTCATCCTGCCGGCCTTCATCCGCGAAGGCCTGAGTGAGCCCAACCCGATCGCCTCGATGCCCGGCGTGCAGCAGCACACCACCGATTCGCTCAGGCGTGCGGCGGCCGAGGCTGTCCGGCTGGGCGTCGGCGGCATCATGCTGTTCGGCGTCCCCGCCGTCCGGGACGCGCGCGGGACGGCGTCGCTGGACCCCGACGGCGTGCTGAACAAAGCCATCCGGGACGTCCGCGCCGAGGTCGGCGACGACCTCGTGGTCATGAGCGACGTGTGCCTGGACGAATTCACCGACCACGGCCACTGCGGTGTCCTGGACGCCAACGGCTACGTCGACAACGATGCCACCCTGGAAATCTACGGCCAGATGGCGGTTGCCCAGGCCGACGCCGGCGCCCACGTCCTGGGCCCGTCGGGCATGATGGACGGCCAGGTCGCCGTGATCCGGCAGGCCCTCGAGGACGCCGGCCACGCCAACACCGCCATCGTGGCCTACGCCGCGAAATATGCCTCCGCGTTCTACGGCCCGTTCCGCGAGGCCGTCGACTCGCAGCTGACCGGCGACCGCCGCACCTACCAGATGGACGCCGCCAACCGCCGGGAGGCCATCCTCGAGGTGGACCTGGACCTGGCCGAAGGCGCCGACATGGTCATGGTGAAGCCTGCCATGAGCTACCTGGACATCCTCGCCGACGTCGCCGCCATGAGCCCGGTCCCCGTGGCCGCCTACCAGATTTCCGGCGAGTACTCGATGATCGAGGCCGCCGCCGCAAACGGCTGGATCGACCGCCGGGCCGCCATCACTGAGTCCGTCCTGGGCATCAAGCGCGCCGGCGCCAACATGGTGCTGACCTACTGGGCGAGCGAGCTCGCCGGCTGGCTGAAGGAAACCCGATGAACACGGCCCCCGAATCCGCGGACGCCCCGCTCAATTCCATACCCACCGCGCCGGTGGGGCCCAACCGCATCCTCCTAGGCCTGAACACCTTCGGCGACGTCGGGGTCTTCCCGGACGGCCATCCCGTCCCGCACGCCCAGGTGCTGCGCCAGCTCCTGGAACAGGCCGAACTCGCGGACCAGATCGGCCTGCACGCCTTCGCGGTGGGGGAGCACCACCGCCGCGACTTCGCGGTCTCCGCCCCGGAGGTATTCCTGGCCGCGGCGGCCGCCCGCACCAAGAACATCCGGCTCGGCTCGGCTGTGACAGTGCTCAGCTCCGATGACCCGATACGGGTGTTCCAGCGCTTCGCCACCGTGGACGCCATCTCCGGGGGCCGGGCAGAGGTCATGCTGGGCCGCGGGTCCTTCATCGAGTCTTTCCCGCTGTTCGGCCTGGACCTGGCGGACTACGAGGTCCTGTTCGAGGAAAAGCTCGAGCTCTTCGACAAGGTCCGGGCGCAGAAACCGGTCCACTGGGAGGGACGCACCCGGCCGGCCATCAGCGGCCTGAGCGTCTACCCGCCGCTGGAACACCACCTGCTGCCGACCTGGATCGGCGTCGGCGGCACGCCCGAGTCGGTGCTGCGCTGCGCCGAGTACGGCTACCCGATCATTTTCGCGATCATTGGCGGCCAGCCGCGGTCTTTCGCGCCCCTGGCCAACCTCTACCGTGAGGCCATGGCCAAGTACGGGCACCCGATGCAGCAGATGGCCACGCATTCGCCCGGCCACGTTGCCGCCACGGATGAGGACGCCCGCGAGGAGTTCTTCCCGCACTGGCTAGAGCAGCGGAACCGGATCGGGGCCGAACGCGGCTGGGGTCCGGCCAGCCGTGGCGAGTTTGACGCGATGTGTACGCCCGAGGGAGCCCTCTATGTCGGGTCACCGGAAACCGTGGCTGCGAAGATTGCCCTGCTCAAAAAGAACCTGGGGGTGGACCGCTTTGACCTCAAGTACAGCAACGGCACCCTGCCGCACACGGCCATGATGCGCTCCATTGAACTGTTCGGCACCGAAGTGGCGCCCCGCGTGGCCGCCTTGCTTAGCGCCAACTGAACTGGCCGCGAACTGACCTCGCCGCGAACTGAAAGAATAGGAACCATGACTTCCAGCATGCCTCGCAACGAGGAACTCTTTGACCGTGCCCGCCAGCTGATGCCGGGCGGGGTGAACTCGCCCGTGCGCGCCTTCGGCTCTGTGGGCGGGACGCCGCGGTTCATGGTGTCCGCCAAGGGTGCCTACCTGACCGACGCCGACGGTGCCGACTACGTCGACCTCGTCTGCTCCTGGGGCCCGGCGCTGCTGGGGCACGCCCACCCGGAGGTCCTGGCAGCCGTGCACGCAGCCGTCGACCGCGGTCTCTCCTTCGGCGCTTCCACACCGGACGAGGCCAACCTTGCCGCAATCGTCAAGGAGCGCGTCCCGGCTGCCGAGCGCGTCCGGATGGTCTCCACCGGCACCGAGGCGACCATGACGGCCGTCCGGCTCGCCCGCGGCTTCACCGGCCGCAACCTGATCATCAAGTTCGCCGGCTGCTACCACGGCCACCTCGACGGCCTCCTCGCCGCCGCAGGCTCCGGCCTGGCGACCCTCGCGCTGCCCGGCTCAGCCGGGGTCACCGCCGCGACCGCCGCCGAGACGCTCGTGCTGCCCTACAACGACCTCGGCGCCGTCGAAGCCGCCTTCGCCAAGCACGGTGACAGCATTGCCGCCGTCATCACCGAAGCCGCTCCCGCCAACATGGGCGTGGTCACCCCCGGCGACGGCTTCAACGCAGGCCTTTCCCGGATCACCCGCGAACACGGCGCCCTGCTGATCCTCGACGAGGTCCTGACCGGATTCCGCACCGGCTACTCCGGCTACTGGGGCCTCACCGGCGGCGCCGCCGGTGCCGCCCAGCCGTGGACCCCGGACCTGCTGACGTTTGGGAAGGTGATTGGTGGAGGCATGCCGACGGCGGCCCTCGCCGGACGCGCGGAGGTCATGGACTACCTGGCGCCCCTGGGCCCCGTCTACCAGGCCGGGACGCTGAGCGGTAACCCGGTGGCCATGGCCGCCGGGGTCGCGACCCTCACGCACGCCACCCCCGAGGTCTATTCGTTCGTGGATGCCCGCTCGCTGGAACTCTCCGCGGCGCTGTCCTCCGCACTCGATGCGGCCGGTGTGGACCACTCCATCCAGCGCGCAGGCAACCTGTTCTCCGTGGCCTTCGGCACGGGCGCCCGGGGGGTCCACAACTACGAGGACGCCCAGGGCCAGGAAGTGTTCCGCTACGCCCCGTTCTTCCACTCCATGCTGGACTCCGGCGTCTACCTGCCGCCGTCGGTCTTCGAAGCCTGGTTCCTCTCCGCCGCGCACGACGACACCGCGATGAACCGGATCTTCGACGCCCTGCCGGCCGCGGCGAAGGCGGCCGCCGGCGCCAAGCCATAGCCTTAGCCCTTAAATGACTGATGGCACCCGCCGCTGCGGGTGCCATCAGTCATTTAAGCTGCCGGGACTCTGGCGCGAACTACAGAACGTCCGCGAGGAACCCCTGCAGCCGCTCGGTCCGCGGGCTGGTAAAGATCTGTTCCGGGGGACCGGACTCGACGACGACGCCGGCGTCCATGAACGTCACGGTGTCCGAGACATTGCGGGAGAAGCCCATCTCGTGGGTCACCACCACCATGGTCATGCCGCCCTTGGCGAGGTCGGCCATCAGCGCCAGCACACCCTTGACGAGCTCGGGGTCGAGGGCGGAGGTGGCCTCATCAAAGAACATCACCTCCGGCTTCATGGCCAGGGCGCGGGCAATGGCGACACGCTGCTGCTGGCCGCCGGAGAGGTTGGCAGGACGGGCGTCGGCCTTGTGCTTGAGCCCCACCAGGTCGAGCTGCTCGAGTGCCTCGGCCCGGGCCTGCTCGGCCGGCAGCTTGCGCAGCTTCCGCAGCGCCAGCGAGACGTTGTCCACCACGGTCTTGTGCGGGAACAGGTTGAACTGCTGGAACACCATCCCGATCCGCTGGCGCAGCTCGTCCGGGTTGTCCTTCAGGACCGAGCGGCCATCGAGCAGGATGTCGCCCTGGTCCGGTTCGATCAGGCGGTTCATGACACGCAGCAGCGTGGACTTCCCTGAGCCGGAGGGCCCGATCACCGAGGCGGTGGTGCCCTTCTCGACATGAAGGTCGATGCCGCGGAGGACATGGTTCGTGCCGAAGGACAAGTGCAGGTTCTTGCCGGTCAGCGAGCCAGAGGCGAATTCGCTCATGGCTGTGCTCCCTTCCCGATCAAGGCTGCGGCGTCGTCAGGCTGACGCTTCTCCGGACGGCCGGTGCGCAGGCGCTTGTCGATGTAGTTGACCAAGTGGGTGAGCGGAACCGTCAGGATGAGGTACATGAACGCCGCGGCAACCAGAGGCGAGAGGTTTCCCGTATTGGCGGCGGCGTCGTTACCGATCCGGAAGATCTCGCGCTGGCTGGCGATCAGGCCCAGCAGATAGATCAGGGACGAGTCCTTGATCAGCGCGATGAACTGGTTGACCAGGGCCGGGAGCACGCGCCGGACCCCCTGTGGAATCACCACGAGGCGCATAGACGAACCATAGCTGAAGCCCAGGGCCCGGGACGCCTCCAGCTGGCCCTTTTCCACGCTCTGGATGCCCGAGCGGAAAATCTCGCCGATGTAGGCCGCCGCCATGAGCGTCAGGGCGAAGATGGCCAGCGGGAACGGGTTCGTGGATCCGGTCGCTACCCGGACTATGGGTCCGAGCCCGAGGCCGATGAGGAGGATGATGACAATAGCCGGAACGCCGCGGAAGATGTCCGTGTAGATCCGGGAGAGCCACCGCAGCGGCGTCAGGCGGGACGTGCCCATGACGGCCAGGACCATGCCCAGGATGCACCCGAGCACGCCCGAGGAAACCGCCAGGATCAGGGTGTTGGGCAGGCCGAACATAATCATGTTCGGCAGGACGGCTGCCATCGCCTCCCAGTCAAAGAAGGTCTTTACGAGTTGATCGAGTGCATCCATGGACTAGGACTTCGGAACGGTGACGGCCTTGGAGCCCGGGGACCACGTGGCCGGGGTCTCGCGGTCCGGGTACCATTCCTTGGTCAACTTGGACCAGGTGCCGTCAGCAATCACGGCGTCGAGGCCGGAGTTCAGCGCGTCAATGAGCGGCTGGTTTTCCTTGTTCACGGCGTACGCGGTGAAGTTCTGGGTGTTCACAACCGACTCGGCAATGACCGTGCCGTCGCCTTCCTTGACCTGGCCGGTGGCCTGCTGGGACGGAGCGACCCAGGCGTCAACCTGACCGTTCTTCAAGTTGGCGTAGGCGGTGTTGTAGTCCTCGAAGCGGACGGGTTCGATCTGGAGGGTGTTGGTGACGTAGTCATCCTGCACCGTGCCCTGGACCACGGCGATGCGGGTGTCCTTGGTCAGGTCCTTGAACCCCTTGATGTTGGAGTCCTTCTTGGCGACGACGGCCATGTAGCCGAAGTCGTAACCGTTCGTGAAGCCGACGGTCTTACGGCGCGCGTCGGTGGTGGAGATCGAGGAGGACCCGAGGTCGAACTGCTTATTCTGGACCTGGGCGAGCAGCGAGGCGAAGCCGGTCGCCTTGAACTCCACCTTGAGGCCCAGCTTGTCCGCAATGGCGCGCAGGAGCTCGTTGTCGTAGCCGGTGAACTTGCCCGACTTATCGATGTAGATGTTCGGCGGGGCGTCCGAAAGGGTGCCCACAGTCAGGGTTCCCTCGCTGATCAGGCCGAGCTTGGACTTGTCAATCTTGTCCAGGGGAGTGACGTCCTTGGTGGTGTACTTGTCCAAGGACTTCTGGTCGCTGCCCTGGAGGGCATCCGTCGGTGACGCCGTTGACTGGGCCGAACCGCCGCCGCAGGCTGCAAGGGAAACCGCCACGGCGATGGCCACGGGAACGGTGGTCAGCCACTTCAAGGCTTTGCTTTTCATCACGCAATCACTTTCGTCTGAAATTCAGTGGGTCGCGGGAGGCTCATCGGGCCCCCGGCCGCTGGCTTGGGCGCCGGGTGGAGCAGACACGCCGCGAAAGATAATTGTGTCATCCGACGTGGACGCCCATTCAATCCGAACAGATCAGAGCTGACGTGTGCGTTCTGCGAACTATCTTCAGGTTCATGTGTGATCGGCGGCGATCCTGATAGTGCTGGCGGGGTAGCGCGGAATCATCGGCGCCGGAGCAGGCGGCAAGTGGAAGCCCCGGGCGGTGTGACCTCCGTCGCAATCACTGGATTTGCGCGCAGCGGCGGACTAGTTAAGCCGTTCCGCCGGCGAACGTTTCGTTTTAAGAAGTGTTCCCGCGCCGGCGCCCAGGCGTCCGGAATCCCGCCGTTCCGAAATCCTAGAAGTCGCCCCGGCTGGCATCCTCGGGAGGCAGGACGGGCCAGTCGCCTTCGATCACGGCGGCCGGCTTCGTCTTGCGCAGGTAGCTTTGGAAGTCCGCGGCCTGGGCAGAGGCCCATTCGACCTGGAGCTGGTGCAGGTTGCCCGCCGGCATCCTGAGCTTGGGGAATTTTCCGGCCATGGCATCGAGCATCCGAAGGGTTGCCAGGGCATCGGCAGCCGAGGTGTGCGCGTTGTCCAGATTGACGCCGTACTCCTCGCACAAGGCGGTGAGCGTGCGCTTGCCCTTGCGGTACCGGTCCACCTGTTTGTTCATGACGTACGGATCCAGCACGGGGAAGCGGCTCAACTGCGGGACGCCGTAGCGGGCCGACTCGGCGGCGAGCACCGTGAAGTCGTAGCTGGCGTTGAAGGCGATGACCGGAACACCCGTGTCGAAGAGCTCCTGAAGCACGGCTGCGACCTCCCGCGTCACTTCCGCGGCGGGGCGGCCTTCGCTGCGGGCCTTCTCGGTGGTGACGCCGTGGATGTCGCTGGCCTCGGTGGGAATCTCAACGCCGGGGTCGGCGAGCCACTCGTGTTCTTGGACGATCCCGCCGTCGGAGTCCACCACGGTGATGGATGCTGTGACAATCCGCGCCGCGCGGGAGTTCCGCCCGGTCGTTTCGAGGTCGAAGGCTGCGCGGGGGAGGGTGTTCCAAGTGCTCATGCTTCAACCGTAACTGCTGCCACTGACAGTTCCTGACCGCCGTGCCCGTGTGCCGCCCGGGCACGGTTCCGGAGTCCGGAACGGCTAGGCTGGACCGATGCGGACGGAGTATGTGGAGGCGGTTCTGGAGCTCGTGGCGTTGATCCCGGCCGGCACGGCGGTGGCCTATGGCGACGTTGCGGAACTCCTCGGCGCCGGCGGCCCGCGCCAGGTCGGATCGGTCATGAGCCACTATGGCAGCAGCGTGCCCTGGTGGCGCGTCCTGAAATCCAGCGGGGACGCCCCGCCCGGCCTGGAGCACGAGGCATTGGGCCTTTATCTGCAGGAGGGGACGCCGCTGCTGGGCCGCTACGAGGACTTCCGCCGGACCGGCGAGGGGCGCTGGCGTGTTGACCTGGCCTCCGGCCGGTGGGCGCCCACCGACGCCGATTTCGACCGGATCGATGCCATCGCGGAGCGGCTCGAGCGGGAGTCGCATAAATTGTCGGTACCCGATGATGAAATGACTGTGTGAGTACCCCCAGCCACCTCGAACCAAGCCTGCAGCGGTCCGGGTCCCGTCCCCTTCCCGGGGCGGGGCGCGCAACGGGAGCGGGGCTGCGCCTGTTGCCGCCCCGGACCCAGCACAGCGCGGTGCCGGTGCTGTCACCGGACCAGCTCGCCGCCGTCGAGGTCCCGCCCGGCTCCGGCCCCGTCCTGGTGCCCGGCGCGCCCGGCACCGGCAAGTCGACGGTCCTTGTCGAGGCTGCCGTCCGCCGCACCCTGCGCGATGGCCTGGATCCGGAGCGGATGCTCATCCTGGCTCCCGGGCGGCTCGCCGCGGATACGCTCCGCGACCGGTTCACGGCCCGCCTGGACCGGAGCCTGAGCACGACGCCGGCACGGACCTGGGCGTCATATGCCTTCGATCTGATCCGCCGTGCCAAGGCCGAAGGCCTCCTGCCGCTTCCGCGCCAACCGAAGCTGCTCTCCGGCCCGGAACAGGACCTGATCATCAAGGAACTGCTGGAGGGCCATGCGCTGCCCGGCCTCGAGCTGCCCTGGCCCGAGGACCTGGGCGCCGCCCTGCAGACCCGCGGTTTCCGGCAGGAAGTGCGCCAGCTCTTTGACCGGATCATCGAATCCGGGCGGACCGCCGAGGACCTTGTAGCCTTGGCCAGGCAGTGCAACCGGCCGGACTGGATTCCGGCGGCCGCCCTGTACTCCGAGTACCGTGATGTCCTGGACCTCCGCATGCCCGAGGCCTTCGACCCCGCCGGCATCATCACTGCCGCGCGCCAGATCTTCCAGGACTCACCCGATTTCCTCGCCGCCGAACGCGACCGCCTGCAGCTGATTCTCGTGGATGACATCCAGGAGGCGAACCCGGCGGTCTTCGAATTGCTCGCCGACATCGCCGCCGGCAAGGATGCCATCATCACCGCCTCGCCGGACACCGTGGTTCAGGGCTTCCGCGGGGCACGCCCCGATCTCGTGGCGGAGCTTCCCGGCCTCCTGGCCCCTGACGGGACGATCCTGGAACGACCCCTGTGGACGGCGCATCGGCAGGACCCGGCCGTGGCAGAGGCATGGCTGTCAGTGGCCGGGCGCATCTCCCGCAGGTCCGGAGGGCAGTCCGCCCGCCGGCTTGAACAGCCCGGACCAGTGCCGGCGCCGGACGGGCGACCAGTCCCGACACCGGACAGAGCCGCCGGCGCCCGCGCGGGGACGGTCGAGGCCCACCTGTTGCCGTCCCCGGTCCACGAGCTGCGGTATGTGGCCCAGCGGATCCTCGAAGCCCAGCTGAACGACGCCCGGGAACTCGGGGACATCGCCGTGATCGTGCGCAACGGCGGCCAGCTCAGCCAGTTGCAGCGGTACCTGGCCGGCCAGGGGATCCCGGTCCGGATCCCCGTCGCCGAATCCGCAGTCCGGGACGAGGTCGCGGTCCGTCCGCTGCTCGATGCCTATGCGGTGGCCCTGGACCCTGCCGTGCTCACACCCGAGTCAGCGGTGTCCTTGCTGACGTCCCGGATAGGCGGCGCCACCGCGATTGAACTGCGGAGGCTGCGGCAGTCGCTGCGCCGGGAGGAACTCCTGGGCGGCGGCGGACGCACCAGCGACGCGCTCCTGGTCGAAGCCCTGCTGGAGCCGGGAGCGCTCGCAACGCTGGGCATCGAGGGTCACTCGGCCCGCCGGATTGCCCGGATGATCGCAGCGGGCCGGGACGCCGCCGGTGCCCCCGGAGGCAACGCCGAGACGGTACTCTGGGCGCTCTGGCATTCCACCGGCCTGGCCTCGCGCTGGACCGACGCCGCCCTCGCCGGAGGATCAGCCGGTGCCCGGGCCGACCGTGACCTTGATGCCATGATGGCGCTGTTCCATACCGCGGAACGCTTTGTGGACCAGCTGCCCGGTTCCGGCCCGGAGCAGTTCCTTGAATACCTGCTCAGCCAGGAACTTCCCATGGATACCCTGGCCGCCCGGGCGCAGCTGGAAGACGCGGTGGAGCTCATGACCCCTGCCAGCGCGGCCGGCCGCGAATGGCCGGTGGTAATTGTGCCCGGACTTCAGGAAGGCGTGTGGCCCAACACCCGGTTGCGCGGCGAGCTGCTCGGCAGCACGTTGTTCGCCGACGCCGTCGAGCACGGCGTGGAGTATGCCCTGCGACTGGATCCGCAGAGCCGGCTGCGCGAAATACGCTATGACGAGCTCCGGAGCTTTTCCACGGCAGTGTCCCGCGCCCGGGAGGTGCTGATCTGCACGGCGGTGTCCTCGGAGGACGAGCAGCCGTCCTCGTTCCTGGACTATGTGGCGCCGTTGCGGCCCGGGCAGGACCGCCGGGGCTTTACCCCGGTCGAGCGTCCGCTGACCCTCCGGGCGCTGGTCGCGGAACTGCGGCAGTACGCCCAGCTCGACCCGAGGGCGGCCGAATCGGCGGAAGCCGCTGCCGTGCTGGGGGGCCTGGCCACGGCCCAGCCGCCGGTTCCGGGCGCGCACCCCGCGAGCTGGTGGGGGCTGGTGGAGTTGTCCTCGGAGGAGGCGGTGGTTCCGCCGGGCGGTACCGTGTTCGTGTCGCCCTCGAAGGTCGAAACCGTGCAGAAATCTCCGCTGGACTGGTTTGTCCAAGCCGCCGGCGGTGAAGCCGCAACCGATTTTGCCCGCAGCCTCGGAACGCTGGTCCACGCCATTGCGCAGGACCTCCCGGACGCCTCGGGAAGCGAATATGTCGCCGAACTCGTCCGGCGCTGGCCCACGCTGGGGATGAAGGACAACTGGGAAGGCAAACTGGACTTCCAGCGAGCCGAGTCCATGGTCCGCAAGCTCGCCCAGTATGTCCTCGTGATGCGCAGCGAGGGCCGGAGCCTGATCGGCGTCGAACAGGACTTTGAGGTGAAGCTGCCGGACGTTCCGGCGGAGGCCGCTTCCACACAGGCCGGATCCGATCCCGGCGACGGCGGAAGCACCGGTCCGGCGCGGCCCGCCGTGCTCAGGGGTCAGGTCGACCGGCTCGAGATCGACGCCGAGGGCAGGCTGGTGATCATCGACCTCAAGACCGGAAAACGCCAGCCCGGCAAAGCGGATCTGGACCGGCACCCGCAGCTGGGCGCCTATCAGGCCGCCGTGCTGGCCGGCGGCTTCGCGGGTCCCGACGACGGTCCGCCGCCGCTGCCGGGCGGCGCCGTCCTGGCCCAGCTGGGCACCACCACCAAGAGCCCCGGCATCCAGGCCCAGGCACCGCTGGATCCGCAGGACAACTGGGCACTGGAGATGGTCGGCGACGCCGCCCGCGTAATGTCCGGGAGCGTTTTCCAGGCCCGCCACGATCCGTCCAAGGGAGGCCACGGCGGCCACGGCTGCCGGCTCCCTGAAGTGTGCCCGCTGTGCGTGCGGGGAAAGCAGGTTACTGAATGAGCCCCGAGGCGCCGGCAAGCGGCCCGACCGACCCGCATCCGGCACCGGCTCCCCTTCCCGCGCCCCTTCCCGAGCCACGGTTCAGCCCGGAAGAGCTGTCGGCACTGCTGGGGGAGGGGAACAGCCCCACGGCCGAACAGTCCCTGATCATTTCCTCGCCCCTCACGCCGCGGCTCGTGATCGCCGGGGCGGGGTCGGGGAAGACCGCAACCATGGCGGACCGGGTGGTGTGGCTCGTCGCCAACGGCTGGGTCCGGCCGGAGGAAGTCCTCGGCGTCACCTTCACCCGCAAGGCCGCCGGTGAACTCGCCTCGCGGATCCGGGCCAAGCTGGCCGCCCTGGCGCGCATCGCGGCGGCCGACACCGGGAACACGCTCTTCCCTGCCGGGCTGCTGAGCGCGGATGCGCTTGAACCCAAGGTCTCCACCTACCACTCGTATGCGAGCGGCATTGTGTCCGACTACGGTCTCCGCCTCGGTGTCGAACGCGACGTCGTGCTGCTCGGCGGCGCCCAGTCGTTCCAGCTCGCCAGCGAGGTGGTGGAAGCCTTTGACGGGGACTACGAACACTTCCGGTCCGCCAAATCGACGCTCGTCAAGGCCGTGATCCAGCTGGCGGGAGAGTGCTCCGAGCATTTGCAGGACCCGACCCAGGTCCGTGGCTGGCTCTTGGAGCGGGTCGCCGAGTTCGAGTCGCTCCCGTATGTCGCAGAAGCCAAGAAGAACCCCACCCAGGCTGCGGGCGAGCTCAGCGCGATGCTTCGCACGCGGGCCAGCGTCGCGGACATGGTGGGCCGCTATTCCGAGGCGAAGCGCGCCCGCGGCGCCCTGGACTTCGGTGACCTGGTGGCCCTGGCGGCGCGGGTGGCCAGTGAGATTCCGGTCGCCGCCCAAACGGAGCGCCAGCGTTACAAGGTGGTGCTGCTCGATGAGTTCCAGGACACCTCGCACGCCCAGTTGGTGCTGTTCTCCCGGCTCTTCGGCGACGGCCATGCGGTTACCGCGGTGGGGGACCCGAACCAGTCCATCTACGGATTCCGGGGAGCGTCCGCCGGGCAACTCTTCCATTTCGTCCGCGAATTCCCGATCCTCGTCAGCGGCGAAGGCACCGACACCGCCAATGGCAGCTCGCGGGGCCGGGGCAGCGGGCAGGCCCGGCGCTTTGCCGTGGCGCCCACCTCCTACTTGACTACAGCGTGGCGCAACGGACGCAACATCCTGGCCACGGCCAACCTCATTTCGGCGCCGCTGAGCAAGGCGGCGGCGAACCTCGGGGCCGCCGGGGCCCGGGAAAGCGCCGACGCCGTCGAGGTCCCGCCACTGCAGCCCAGCCCGGCCGCGGTGGACGGCAGAGTGGTGATGGGACGGTTCGCCACGGACGAAGCCGAGGCTGCGGCGATCGCCGGCGATGTGCTGAAATTTCGCGTAACGGACTTCGACGCCGCGCACTCCGCCGACCCGGTTCCGCCGGCCATGGCTGTCCTGTGCCGGCGCCGGGCACAGATGGAATGCATTCGCCGCGAGTTCGAAGTCCGGGGCATTCCCTATGAAATCGTTGGGCTCGGCGGGCTGTTGGACACGCCGGAAATCATCGATCTTGTCGCTACGCTCCGGGTTTTGGCCGACCCGGGCCGCTCGGACTCCCTCATGCGCCTGCTGGCCGGCGCGCGGTGGCGGATCGGCCCGGCGGACCTGATGGCCCTGCGGGACTGGTCAAGTTTCCTGGCCCGCCGTCGGGGCCACCCCGGCGGCCTGGACGCCGGCGACGCCGGACAGGGTGCCGGAGACGCCGGGGGTGCCGTAGACGATACTGACGACGCAGTGATTGAAGGCGACATCACGGACGCCGCCAGCCTGGTCGAGGCCCTGGACTGGCTGCCCCGCGACGGCTGGACCTCGGCGCACGGACGCAGACTGAGCCAGGAGGCCCGGGACCGTCTGCAGCGGCTCTCGGACGAGCTCCGGCAGTTGCGCAGCTACATGGGGGACGACCTCACCACTTTGCTCGGCGAGGTCGAACGGGCGATGCTCCTGGACATCGAAGTTGCGGCGCGGCCGGGGATCAGTATCCATCAGGCCCGCCGCAATCTGGACGCCTTCCAGGACGCGGCGGCCGGGTTCCTGCACACCTCGCAGCGGGTCGACGTCCTGGCGTTCCTTGCATGGCTGGAAGCCGCGGCGGCCGAGGAAAACGGTCTGGATGCCGCAGCGCCGGAGGTGAACCACGAGGCCGTCCAGCTGCTGACCGTGCATGCCTCCAAGGGGCTGGAATGGGACGTCGTGTTCGTTCCCGGGCTCAATTCCGGGGCGTTCCCCAGCAGCCGTGACTCGCGGTGGAGCAGCGGCAGTGCGGCACTGCCGTGGCCGTTGCGCGGCGATCGCACCGATTTGCCCCAATGGGACCTGGTCCAGCCGGACCAAAAAGGCTGGCTCGACGCCGAGAAGGAGTTCAAGTCTGCCGTCCAGGCGCACGGCGAGGCCGAGGAACGGCGCCTGGCCTACGTGGCGTACACCCGTGCCAAACACGTGCTCTGGCTATCGAGTGCGGCGTGGGTGGGGTCCCGGGCAGGTTTGGCGGAGATGTCTCCCTTCCTTGCCGGGCTCGAGGGCCTCACCGCCGACGGCTCGGCCGAAATCCATCCGCTGTCCGTCACCGAGGACGCGCTGCCGGCCGAAAGCCCCCTGACCTCTGAACTCGAAGTCGCCGCCTGGCCCTATGATCCGCTGGAGGGCCCGCATGACCCCCGGACGGGAAAACGGCTGCGGCTTGTCCCGGGCCGGCGGGCGGCCATGGAATCCGCAGCGGCCCGCGTCCTGCGGGCAATGGACGCCGGCCCGGATGGCGCGGAGGCCGGAAAACGTCCCGTCCTGCGCGGTCCTGCCGCCGGGTGGGCGCAGGAGGCGGCCACTTTGCTGGAACGCCGGTCCCGGCGTTCGGTGGTACAGGATGTGCATCTGCCCGGGCACATCTCGGCGTCGACTCTCGTGGACCTGGAAGATGACCCAGGCTCCGTTGTGGCCCGGCTGCGCCGGCCGATACCGCGCGAACCGGGGATGTCGGCCCGCAAGGGCACGGCCTTCCACGCCTGGGTGGAGGAATACTTCGGCGCCGCCGGGATGCTGGACCTGGGTGAGGCCGCCGGCGCCGACGACCACATCGACGAGGCCTACGGCCTGGATTCCATGGTGGAAACTTTCCGTCAGTCCGAGTGGGCCCACCGCGCCCCCGCCCACGTCGAGGTCCCGGTCGAGACACGGATCGGCGACGTCGTGGTCCGGGGCAGGATCGACGCCGTGTTCCGCGACGCCGACGGCCGCTGGGATCTTGTGGACTGGAAGACCGGCCGCCGCCCCTCGGCGGCCCAATTGAAGGTCAAGGCAGTCCAGCTCGCCGTCTACCGGCTGGCCTGGGCCCGGCTCAAGGGGGTCCCGTTGGAGGACGTCCGGGCCGCTTTCTACTACGTGGCCGACAACCAGGTGGTCCGCCCCCATGACCTCGGATCAGCGGAAAAGCTTGAGGAAATCGTGGCGGCGGCGCTGGGGAGGACGGCGACGCACAGCGGCGCCTAGCGGATGTCATCCGGCCGGAGAAAGCCCGCCGAACGAGCCGGCGGGGCAGTACACCTGAACCGGCCGGCAGCCGGCGCTAGCGGGACGCGGAGTCGACCACCGTGATCGCGGCGGTTGACGTGTTGTCACCGGATCCGGGCTCCGCAGCGGTCTCGGGCTGTACAGGGGAGTCGCGCTGCACAGCGGTCTCGGGATGTACGACAGAGCCGGGCTGGACGACGGCGATCGATTGCGTCGACGTGTCGTTACCGGCGGGAACCGCTGCCCCGGCGTCACTGTCACCGGCCTCACTGACCTTCCCGGCGTCCGTGTCGGGGGCCGCCGCCTGCGGGGCGCCGTCCAGCGCGGCATCAGCGCTGGAGGACTCGGAGGACGTGGAGGACTTGGCGGCACCGGGGATTGCGGTGATGTCGGCGGGCGCACCTGCGGCCTTACCGGCGCCCGGCTCGGCGCTTGCCGGGTCGCCTGCCTCAGCGGCTGTGGCTGTTTCTGCGACGGGCTGGGGGACAGCCGCCGGTTCGTCGGCGCCCGTTTCGCGGGGGATAGGCGTGACGTGCACAGCGGGCATGGCACTGATGCCGGCAGTGGCACCATCAGCCGAAGCGCTGCCCGGGACCGGCTCCATAGGCAGCAGCGTGACCTTGCTGACGGCGGGCGCCGTCCCGTTGGCCGCAGGGGCCGGCGCGGCCGGGACCGTCGGCGCATCGACATGAGCACCGGCGTCGGCAATGGCTTGTTCTGTGCCGGGGTCGGGGGCCGCGACCGGCTGCGGCAGCGGTTCCACGCTGATCGGCTGGCCGCCGTGTTCCGCCACGTCCTCCGCCAGTGTGGCGAGCATGGATTCCGCCTCGTCGACCATTTCCTGGTTGCCGGCGGCCATGCCCTTGACCAGATACTGCGCCAGGGCGAATTCGGCAGAGAGCGCGGCCCGCCGCAACAGGTGCGCATCGGGCGCGTCGCGCCGGCTGGAGGTGTAGTGATCCAGGACCGCGTTCACAAAGTCCTGTTCGTTGGAGGCGACCAGCCAGGCCATGTCGTCCGCCGGGTCACCGATGCGCAAGTCGGTCCAGCCCGTCACTGCGGTCACACGCTCACCCTCGACCAGCAGGTTGTCCTCGTGGAGGTCGCCGTGAACGACGCAGGGATTGAAGCGCCAGAGCGAGACGTCTTCCATGGCGTGTTCCCAGCGCCGCAGCAGCAGCGGCGGGATTTTTCCGGTCGTGGCCGCCTGGTCCAGTTCGTTAAGGCGCCGCTGGCGGAATTCGTTGGGCGTATAGCTGGGCAGATCGGCGTTGCTCACGATTGACCGCGGGAGGTCATGGATCGCTGCCAGGGCCGCCCCGATTTCGCGGGCCAGCGCGGGAGAGCCGTTGCTGAGCTCGTCCAGGGAGCGGGTGGCGCCGGCCAGGTGCGAATAGACAAACGTGCTGAGCTGGCCTTGCCGGACCGTTCCCGCCACGGTGGGCATGAGGAACGGGAGCTCGGCCCGGATGCCGGGAGCGAAGGCCCGCAGTACCAGGAATTCGGTTTCCAGCCGGGCGCTCGCTTCGGCATGCCGGGGGGAGCGGACGCGCCAACGCTTGCCCTCAGAGTCCAGCAGGAGGGCCGCGTCGAAGTCCGCCGGATCGTCGGGCGCAGAGCTGACGGCGGTCGGGGTCAGGCCGGGTACCGCCGCCGTTGCTACAGCTGCCAGTTCGATTGGTTTCCTTCTCACCCTTCCACGGTAGATTGAGCGGCGCCCAAGTCGGCGATGCACTGCGGCGAGTCTTGAGATCGGGGACAAATCGGAGGGAAATAGGCGCTGAATCCGGGGCAAGCGGCCTGTTCCGCACACGCTGTGGAGCGCCCGGCGGCATGGTCGGCAAATGTCAATTGTCTGCCCGAGTCAGTACGGTGGGTGTATGAGTCTTGCGGAGTCAGCGGCATCTTCATCGGCATCACAGCAAACACCCTCCGAATCCCCGGCACCCGACGGTGCGGCCCCGCCGGTGCATCTCCTGCCGGCAAACCACCTCATGGAGACGGTCCTTCCCGTGCGCCCGGCCCTAATCGACCGCGGATCCGCGGCGCGGGCGAAACCCGGAATGCTCGCGGAGCTGGTCGGTTCAGGCGCGGCGCAGGCCGTGGTGCTCTCCGGCCGGCAGGCCCTCGTCAGCGGCAACAGCCTCGTGCTCCTCAACGCGGCCGAGCTCTCCGGGCACCTGGCCGACACCCCGTACGCTCCCGAACACGTGATTTACCTCGGTTCCGCCCTGGCCGGTTCGGACCTCGACGCCGGCACTGAGCTTGTCCTCTTTGTCCTCCCGCTTCAGTTCGAAGTGCAGGCCGAGGAATTTGAGGCTCACGTGGCCGGCGTTCCCAGCGATGCGCAGTGGGTGGGTTTCCGCGAAGTCGCGGCACGCCTGAACGCCACGGACACGGCGTTGTTCATCGAAGCCAGCGCCATCGCCAACTGGCACTCCACCCACACGCACTGCCCGCGCTGTGGCACTCCCACGCAGCCGGAAGCCGGTGGCTGGGTCCGGCGCTGCCCGGCCGATAACTCCGAGCACTTCCCCCGGACGGATCCGGCCATCATCGTCACCGTGGTGGGCCCCGACGGGAGGCTGCTGTTGGGCGGAGGCGGACCGCTCGACGCCCGGAACTATTCGACCCTCGCCGGCTTCGTCGAACCGGGGGAGTCCCTCGAACAGGCCGTGCAGCGCGAAATCGGCGAGGAAGTCGGGGTCCGCGTCACCGCGTCCCAGTACCTTGGATCGCAGTCCTGGCCGTTTCCCGCCTCCCTGATGCTCGGCTTCACGGCCACCACGCCGGACACCGAAGCCCGGCCCGACGGCGTCGAGGTCACCAGGGCACGGTGGTTCAGCCGGAGCGAACTGCAGGACGCCGTCCTCAGCGGCGAGATTGTCATTTCCAGCAGGCTCTCCATCGCCCGGTCCCTTATTGAACACTGGTACGGCGGCGTCATTCAGGACGCCGCGGACAGCGCCTGACACTGCCGTATACAGGCTGACACCGCCTGCCCCTGTCCGCAGGACACCGACTACCGACTGAGCAGCAAAAGTGACCACAGAGAAATTGAACTTCAGCACCATCCCCGGCGGGGAACCGTCGGGCGGCACGACGTCGGGCGATGCCCCGCCTGGCGATGCCCCCGAACCTGACAGCCGTTCGCTGGAGGAACGGATCCTCGGCGGCCTCGACGCCGAGCAGCGCGAGGTCGCCAGCACCCTCCAGGGGCCCATGTGTGTCCTGGCCGGTGCCGGGACCGGCAAGACCCGCGCCATCACGCACCGGATCGCCTACGGCGTGCACTCAGGGGTGTACAGCCCGCAACGGCTCCTCGCTGTCACCTTCACGGCCCGGGCTGCCGCCGAGATGCGCAGCCGGCTCCGTGACCTCGGCGTCGGCAACGTTCAGGCCCGTACCTTCCACGCCGCGGCGCTGCGCCAGTTGCAGTTCTTCTGGCCGCAGGCGGTCGGCGGCACCTTGCCCAACCTGCTGGACCACAAGGCGCAAATGATTGCCGAGGCCGCGCGGCGGCTCCGGCTCAGCACGGACCGCGCCTCCGTCCGGGACCTCGCCTCCGAAATCGAGTGGGCCAAGGTATCCATGCTGACCCCGGCGAACTATCTGGAGAACGCCCAGGGCCGTGGCAATCCGGGCGGCTTCGACCTGACGGCCGTGGCACGGGTCTTCCAGTCCTATGAGGACGTCAAGACCGACCGCAACGTCATCGACTTCGAGGACGTGCTGCTGATCACCGTGGGGATCCTGCAGGAGGACCCAAAGGTGGCAGCGACCGTCCGGGAACAGTACCGGCACTTCGTCGTCGACGAGTACCAGGACGTCTCGCCGCTGCAGCAGCGGCTCCTGGAGCTGTGGCTCGGCGGACGCGACGAGCTCTGCGTCGTGGGCGACGCCAGCCAGACCATCTACTCATTCACCGGCGCCTCCCCGAAGCACCTGCTCGGGTTCAAAGCGATGTATCCCGAGGCCCACGTCGTTAAGCTGATCCGGGACTACCGGTCCACTCCCCAGGTAGTCAGGCTCGCCAACGACCTCCTCGCCGGCCGGCGCAGCGGCGGACCGGTGGCGGACGCCGCCTGGGCCACACCTTTGCAGCTCGTGGCGCAGCGGCCGGCGGGCCCGGTGCCGCGGTTCACCGAATGCTCGGATGACGAGGCGGAGGCCGCCACTGTCGCCGCGCGGATCCGCGAGCTCCTCGATGCCGGAACTCCGGCGAGCCAGGTCGCCGTGCTCTTCCGCACCAACGGGCAGTCCGAAGCCTACGAACAGGCGCTGGCCTCGGCGGGGATCGGCTACCAGCTGCGCGGCGGTGAGCGGTTCTTCGCGCGGAAGGAGGTCCGGGACGCCATCCTGCAGCTCCGGGCCGCGACCCGGGCGGTGGCTGAAACCGCCACGCCCGAGCCGCTCGGGCAGCTGGTCCGGGACATCGTCGCCTCCCTGGGCTACACGGACGCGGCGCCGCACAGCGGCGGCGCTCTCCGGGAGCGCTGGGAATCGCTGGCCGCCCTCGTGGCGCTGGCCGACGAACTCGTGATCAGCAGGGGCCCGCAGTTCTCGCTCCCGGACTTTGTCAACGAGCTCCAGGAACGGTCCCTGGCCCAGCACGCACCGACCGTGCAGGGCGTTACCCTGGCATCGCTGCACGCCGCCAAGGGCCTGGAATGGGACGCCGTGTTCCTGGTCGGGCTGAGTGAGGGCCTCGTGCCGATCTCGTTCGCGGACACTCCGGAAGCGGTGGACGAGGAACGCCGGCTCCTGTACGTCGGGATCACCCGCGCCCGCGAACACCTGTCCCTGTCCTGGTGCACTGCCCGGACACCCGGCGGACGCGCCAACCGCAAGCCCTCGCGCTTCCTGGACGGCCTGCGCCCCGACTCGGTGGCCAGCTCCCACCTGCGGGGCAAGGGCCCGGCGCCGCGCCGGAAGGCGGCCGTTCCGGCGTCGTGCAGGGTCTGCGGCAGCATGCTCTCCAGCGGCGCGGAGCGCAAGGTGGGCCGCTGCAACCAGTGCCCGCCCAGTTACGAGGAACAGACGTTCGACGCGCTCAGGCAGTGGCGGAAGGACGTGGCCCTTGAGGCGGACGTCCCGGCATTCGTCGTGTTCACCGATGCCACCCTGACCGCCATCGCCGAGGCACGCCCCGAGTCGCTGGAGCAGTTGGCCAAACTCGCCGGCGTGGGTCCATCCAAACTGGAGAAGTACGGCGAGGCCGTTCTGACAGTCCTGGCCGAAAGCACGGTTCAGTGACGCCCGGTTCAGTGAAGCCTGGGGGTTCAGTGATGCCCGGTTCAGTTCCGGCTGCCATTCCGCTGACCACCGCCGACGGCGCCCCGGTCGTGGTCCGCCGCTCTGCGCGCCGACGCCGCACGGTCGCCGCGTTCTGGGAGGACGGCACCGCCGTCGTCGCCATCCCCGCGTCCTTCAGCAGGGCGCAGGAACGGGAGTGGGTCCATCGCATGCTGGAAAAACTCCGGCGCCAAGGGGACCGGGCGGCGCGGGGTTCCGGCCGGCGCCGCCCCCGCAGCGATGCCGACCTTGCCGCCCACGCCGCGGATCTGTCGGCGAAGTACCTGGGCGGCAGGGCGGTGCCCTCCTCGGTCCGCTGGGTCACCAACCAGAATTCGCGCTGGGGTTCCGCGACGCCGTCCGAAGGCACCATCCGGCTCTCGGCGAAGCTGCAGCCCATGCCGCAGTGGGTGATCGACTACGTGCTGCTTCACGAACTGGCCCACCTCCTGGTGGCCGGCCACGATGCCGCCTTCTGGCGGTTGCTGACGGCGTACCCGGAGACTGAGCGCGCCAAGGCCTTCCTGGAAGGGGTCTCGTTCGCGACCTCACGCGGCCTGGCGCCCGACGGCGGATACGACGAAGCCCCGGACGGAACCGAAATCCCGGCCGGGGCCGACTAGCGTTCGGCTAGGCCTTGGGCGGTCCGCCGTCGTCCGGTCCGCCGTCCTGACGGCCGTCGTCCTTGGCCGCCGGTTCGTCCGTGCCCTCTGAATCCGCGGTGCCCTCTGAATCCGTCGTTCCCTCTGAATCCGGAGTGCCCTCTGAATCCGGAGTGCCCTCGGTGTCCGTTGCGTCGGCGCCGGCCGGCTCGTCGAACCCTCCGCTAAGCAGTTTCTGCAGGGCGTCATCCACTTCGCTGTCGCTGGCTTCGGCGAGTTTGCGGCGTTCGCTGAAGCCTTGCGGATCTTCCAGGTCCTCTGCCGTGGGAAGCAGATCGGGATGCTGCCAAACGGCGTCGCGGCCGTCGACCCCACGCTCTTCCTTGAGCAAGGCCCACAGTGTGGCAGCCTCGCGGAGCCGGCGCGGCCGCAGTTCGAGTCCCACGAGGGAGGAGAACGCGTGCTCCGCGGGGCCCCCGGTGGCCCGGCGCCGCCGGACGGTTTCGCGCAGTGCGGCGGCGGACGGCAACATCTTCTCGGTCGCACCCCAGGTGAGTTCGTCCACCCAGCCCTCCACCAGGGCCAGCGCGGTCTCCAGCTTTTCGAGGGCCTGCTCCTGGGCGGGAGTCCGCTGCGGCATGAAGACACCCTGCGAGAGCGCCTCCTGGATGCCCTCGGGGTTGCTGGGATCGATCTCGCGTGCCAGTTCTTCGATCTTGGACGTGTCGATGTGGATGCCGCGGGCGTAGGCCTCGATAGCGCCGAGCAGGTGCCCGCGCAGCCAGGGGACCTGGACGAAGAGGCGGGCGTGTGCCGCCTCGCGCACGGCCAGGAACAGGCGGATGTCGTTCTCCGGCAGGCTGAGGCCCTCACCGAATTTCTCCACGTTGGCCGGCAGAAGCGCCATTTCAAGGTCTGCGAGGGGCACGCCAATGTCCGTCGAGCTGACCACTTCGGCCGAGAGCGCGCCGATCGCCTGGCCGAGCTGCATGCCGAAGATCGCCCCGCCCATGTTCTGGATCATCGAGGAGGCGCCGCCCATCATGGACTTCATTTCCTCGGGCATCTGCTCGGTCATGGCGGCCGAGAGCGCATTGGCAATGCTGTTGGCCACGGGCTCGGTCAGCCGCTTCCACGTCCCAAGGGTTTCCTCGACCCATTCGGCGCGGGACCACGCCCGGCCGATCAGTCCCGTGGCCGGAAGCCCTGTGACCTGGTCGAGCCACAGTTCGGCCAGCCGAAGGGCCTCGTCGACCTCCCGCGACTGATGCGCCGTGACCGAGGGGTCGGATCCGCTGGCGGCGACGCGCCGGGCGTTGTCATGTGCCAGCTGCCAATTGACGGGCCCCTCCGAGGGGGCACTCATCATCGCCTGCACCTGGGAGAACATCTGGGCCAGGAGGTTTGGATCGTCCGGGAGGCCTGCCGCCTTGGCGAGCTCGGCGGGGTCGATATTGCCCATGCCCTGCCCGCCCATCAGGTTTTTGAGCATTTCGGCCAAGGGATCCTTGGGTTCCTCGTCGCCATTGGACGGATTGAGTGGGTTGGAGGTCATGATCCCGCCGATCGTCGGTGTGGCTGCTTCTCAACTTCACGGTACCCCTGTGCAAGAGGGGCTGTCTGCCGAAACCGCGCCACGTTCGCTGTAGGCAAAGAGCCGTCCGGGGTCCCGAGCGCGTAGGCTTGGAAGTTGGAATATTTGCACGCGGCAGCCTCGGGTTAGGCTGCGGCCCTGGTGCGTGGTCGCGGTGGCCTCTCGGGCTTGTCCTGGCAGGGCCGCAGCCCCTCGTGCCGGCACGGAGAGGTCGTTCAATGACAATCACCCACGGTGAGCAGCCCGCCAGCGACCCAGCGGCCGGCCCTGCCCGGGGCAGGAGGGCGCGACTGGCTGGCGCCGGCGTGCGGCGCCCGCGCAACAACCGGTCTTCAGCCATGCTTGTCTCGGGGCTGCTTGCCGCCGCGCTGGGCATCACCGCGGTGAGTCTTCCCGTGCCCTACGTGATCGAGTCTCCCGGCCCCACCTTCAACACCATCGGCCAGGATAACGGCAAACCGGTGATCAGCGTCAGCGGCCATGAGTCGTTTCCCGCCAAGGGCAGCCTGGACCTGACCACTGTCTATGTCGACGGCGGTCCCAACGGTTCGGTCAGCGTCTTCGAGGCGTTCTCGGCATGGCTGAACGGGACCAAGGCCGTCTACCCCCAGGAACTGCTGTTCCCCACCGGCGTCACCAAGGAACAGTCCCAGCAGGAGAGCGCCACCGCGATGACCACCTCCCAGGAGAACGCCATCGCCTCGGCACTGAAGGAACTGAAGATTCCGTTCGGGCAGAAAATGCAGGTGGCCGGGCTCCCGGACGACTCCGCCTCGAAGGGACTGCTGCAGGCAGGGGACGAACTTGTCTCCATCAATGACAAGCCCATCACTGCGCTCGGCGTGGTCCAGGCTGAACTGGCCGCCGGCAACGGCAAGCCCGCCAAGGTCATCGTGGAACGCGCCGGCGCCCGGGTGCCAGTCACCATCACGCCGGCCAAAAACAGTGCGGGCCGCTACATCCTCGGTGTCTTGCTGCAGTACAAGTTCACCTTCCCGTTTGATGTCACCATCTCGCTCGACAAGGTCGGTGGCCCCAGTGCGGGCATGATGTTCGCGCTTGGCATCATTGACACCGTCACTCCCGGGGACCTGACCGGTGGCAGGCACATCGCCGGAACCGGAACCATCACCCCGGACGGTGCCGTAGGACCCATCGGCGGGATCGCCCAGAAGATGCAGGGGGCGCGGTCCGGCGGGGCCACGCTGTTCCTGGCCCCGGCGGCCAACTGCGAAGACGTCCTGGGCCACATCCCCGACGGCCTGCAGGTGGTCCGGGTCGAGAACCTCACCGAGGCCCGCAAGGCAGTTGAACTGGCGGCGTCAGGCGGCGACACATCGGGCCTGCCGGTCTGCACCAACAACTAGACTGGCCGCGGAACTAAGCGCCGGCCCCAATCGTGGCACTAATTGACGGCCGCGCCGTCCCGCCGGGACCCTGCTGCAGGGCCCTGACGGAACGGCGGTGACGGCCGTTAGAATGCATCAACCTGCAACACCGGCACTTGGTCGCCAGACTGAGCCACAGCAGCGACTGATAACTAAAAACCAGCAGTAGACGACCAGCTATGAGGTACCGAGTTTGTCCCGTCCCGCCAGCACTGTCCCGCCCGGAAGACCCCAGACACGACGCGGCGCCCTGACGCCGACGCTGATCATCGTGGCCCTGATCGTGGTCGGATTCATCTTCTTCGCCAATGTCTGGACGGATGTCCTCTGGTACCAGCAGCTCGGCTACTTCGAAGTGTTCCTGACCGAGAACCTGGCCAGGATCGTGATCTTCCTGACAGGTTTCGCTGTCATGTTCCTGGCCGTCTTCTTCGCCATCAGGATTGCCTACCATGCGCGGCCGGTGTACGCCCCCGATTCGGAAATCCGGGACAACCTCAACCGCTACCAGGCGCAGCTCGAACCGATCCGCCGCGTCGTGATGGTGGGGCTTCCCATCCTCTTTGGCCTGTTCGCCGGCAGCGCCGCGGCCAGCCAGTGGCAGAAAGTCCTCCTGTTCCTGAACCAGGAGCCATTCGGCCAGAACGATCCGCAGTTCGGGCTCGACATCAGCTTCTACCTCATGACTCTTCCCTTCCTCGGCTTCGTCACCGGGTTCCTCATCAGCGTCACGGTGATCGCTGGCCTTGCCGGCATCCTCACCCACTACCTCTACGGCAGCATCCGGATCATGGAACGCGGGATCTTCACCAGCCGCGCCGCGCAGATCCACCTGGCTGTCACGGGCGCCGCCTTCCTGGTGCTGATGGGCCTCAACTTTTGGCTGGACCGCTACTCCACGGTGCAGAACAACGGCGGGCGCTGGGCCGGTGCGCTGTACACGGACGTGAACGCCGTCATTCCGACCAAGGCCATCCTGGCCGTGGCCGCTGCCATCGTCGCCGTGCTGTTCATCGTCGCCGCGGTCATCGGCAAGTGGCGGTTGCCGGTGATCGGCACCGCCATGCTCATCATCACGGCCATCCTGGCCGGCGGCGTCTACCCGTGGGTCATCCAGCAGTTCCAGGTCCGGCCCTCGGAGCAGACGCTGGAGAACGAATACATCAAGCGGAACATCGCGATGACCCGTGCGGCCTACGGCCTGGATAAGGTCCAGGAAAAGCGGTACAACGCCACCACCAACGCCACCACCGGCGCGCTGGCCCCCGATGCGCAGACCACCGCCAATATCCGGCTGCTGGATCCGAACCTGATCTCGGATGCGTTCTCGCAGCTCGAACAGTACCGGCCCTACTACCAGTTCCCCAGCGCCCTGAACGTGGACCGCTACGAGATCGACGGCAAGATCCAGGACACGGTCATCGCCGTCCGCGAACTTAACCCGGACGGGCTCGCCACGAACCAGCAGTCCTGGCTGAACCGGCACGTGGTCTACACCCACGGCTACGGCGTCGTCGCCGCCAAGGGCAACAAGTTCACCGTGGACGGCAAGCCGGACTTCCTGCAGGCGGGCATCCCGTCCACCGGCGCGCTCGGCAACGATTCGACCTATCAGCCCCGCGTCTACTTCGGCCAGGACTCGCCCGACTACTCGATCGTGGGCGCCCCGGATGGTGCACCGCACCGTGAGCAGGACCGGCCCGCGGCCAAGGAAGGCGACGGCGAGACGCAGTACACCTTCACCGGGAACGGCGGCCCGAATGTGGGCAGCTTCTTCAACAAGATCCTTTACGCGATCAAGTTCCAGTCCTCGGACCTGCTGCTTTCCGACGGCGTGAACGCCGAGTCCCAGATCCTCTACGACCGCAACCCGCGGGACCGCGTCGAAAAGGTGGCGCCCTACCTGACTGTTGACGGCAATCCGTACCCCGCCGTCGTCGACGGCAGGGTGAAATGGATCGTGGACGGGTACACCACCAGCCCGTACTTCCCGTACTCCCAGCAGGAGCAGCTCTCGGCCGCCACGGCCGACTCACAGACCGCCGCGAACCGGACAGTAGCCCTGCCCAACAGCTCGGTGAACTACATCCGCAACTCGGTCAAGGCCACCGTGGACGCCTATGACGGTTCCGTGACGCTGTATGCCTGGGACGACCAGGATCCGGTCCTGAAGGCCTGGCAGAAGATCTTCCCGACGTCGGTGAAGCCGTATTCGGAGATGTCCGGTGCGCTCATGAGCCACGTGCGCTACCCGGAGGACCTGTTCAAGGTCCAGCGCGAGCTTCTGGGCCGCTACCACGTGACCAACCCGGACAGCTTCTACACCAACATTGACGCCTGGTCCGTTCCCAACGACCCCACCGTCAAGGACGAAGTCAAACAGCCGCCGTACTACATGTCCCTGAAGATGCCCGACCAGGACAAGCCGGCGTTCCAGCTGACCTCGTCGTTCATCCCGCAGGTGGTCAACGGCAACGCCCGCAACGTGCTCTACGGCTTCCTGGCCGCGGACTCCGACGCCGGCAACCAGAAGGGCGTCAAAGCGGACAGCTACGGCCAGCTGAGGCTCTTGCAGATCCCGCCGGAGACCCAGGTCCCCGGACCTGGCCAGGCGCAGAACAAATTCAACTCCGACCCCACCGTTTCGCAGGCCCTTAACCTGTTGCGCCAGGGTGCGTCGGCGGTGCTCAACGGCAACCTCCTGACCCTGCCGGTCGGTGGCGGCATGGCGTACGTCCAGCCCGTCTATCTGCGCTCCACGGGGGAGACCTCCTACCCGACGCTGCAGCGGGTCCTGGTGGCCTTCGGCGACAAGATCGGGTTCGCGCCCACGCTGGACGAGGCCTTGAACCAGCTCTTCGGCGGAAATTCGGGGGCCGCAGCAGGTGACTCGGCGAACAAGGGACAAACACCGGCCACGCCCGCCACGCCAGGTGGGGCCACTCCGCCGCCTGGGACTACCGATGCGAAGGCAGACCTGAAGGCCGCGCTGGACGAGGCCAATGCGGCGATCAAGGCCGGCCAGGACGCCCTCGCGAAGGGCGACTTCGCGACCTATGGCGAGCAGCAAAAGAAGCTGAACGCTGCCTTGCAGAAGGCGCTCGAGGCCGAAGCGAAGCTGGAAACACCTGCGGCGCCGGCGGGCACCGCCACGCCGTCGCCCTCTCCGTCGGCGACGGCGGGCGGCTAACGCTGCGCAGGCTGTGAACGGTGCGACAGGCCGGGTTTGCCCCTCCGGAGGGGCAAACCCGGCCTGTGGCGTAGACGGACCGGATTCGATCCCTGTGCGGCCTTGGCCGGCCGGGCCCGGGAGGCCCGGGCGGACGCTCTCGCGGACGGCGAGATGCACATCACGTCGCCTCGATTTGGCCTCAAGTTCACCGGCAGGTAGAGTTGATCTTGCGACGCGGGGTGGAGCAGTTCGGTAGCTCGCTGGGCTCATAACCCAGAGGTCACAGGTTCAAATCCTGTCCCCGCAACTGGAGAAAAGGTCCGGAACACTGGAAACAGTGTTCCGGACCTTTTGCTTTAAGCCGCTGGGGACGGTCCGGAAGCCGGAAACCGGGAAACCGGTCATAGGACAAAAGGGGCGACCCCTCGAGCGGCCCGGCCCGCAGTCCATCGACCTGGATGGGCCGGACTGGACGCCAGCTGGGCCGGACTGGGCACGTGGTCAGGGCGGTCCGGAAACTAGGGTAGAGTTGATCAAGCGACGCGGGGTGGAGCAGTTCGGTAGCTCGCTGGGCTCATAACCCAGAGGTCACAGGTTCAAATCCTGTCCCCGCAACTGGAGAAAAGGTCCGGAACACTGGAAACAGTGTTCCGGACCTTTCGCTTTAAGTCCGCGGTGGCGGGCAACGCCGGCGGCGCCCCTGTGCCGGCTCTCAGCCGTCCTTGAGCCGCTGATAGGTTGCCAGCGCCCGCGCCCGGGACTCTGCAAGGTCCACGATCGGTGCGGGGTAGCCGGGGGCGGCGCTGTCGGCCTTCCAGGGCTCGTGGACGGTTTTGTCGTCCAGCGCGGCGAGCTCGGGAATGTACCCGCGCAGGTAACGACCGGCGGCGTCGAACTTCTTGCTCTGCGTGACCGGGTTGAAGATCCGGAAGTACGGCGACGCGTCGGCACCCGAGCCCGCCACCCACTGCCAGTTGGCCGGATTGCTCGCGGCATCGGCGTCCACCAGCGTGTCCCAGAACCAGGCCTCGCCCAGCCGCCAGTCGGCCAGCAGGTTCTTCACCAGGAAGGACGCGGCCGCCATCCGCACGCGGTTGTGCATCCAGCCCGTCTGCCAGAGCTGGCGCATGCCCGCGTCCACCATCGGGTAGCCCGTACGGCCCTGCTGCCAGGCCTGGAGCTCGTCGCCCGACGCCGGCTGCCATTGAAAGCGGTCGAACTCCGGCCGGTAGTTCTGTGTCGCCAGATCCGGATTCTCGTACAGCAGCTGCCAGCAGAATTCCCGCCAGCCAAGTTCGGAACGGAAGATCCCGACGTCGGCCGGCGCCCCCGCCGCAAAGCTGTGGCGCAGCGTGTGCCAGATCCGGAAGGGGCTGATTTCGCCAAAGCGCAGATGCGGGGAGAGCCGGCTGGTGCCCTCGACGCCCGGGACGTCGCGGCCGGTGCCGTATTCTGCGGCCGGGCCGTCCACGAAGTCCTCGAGGCGGCTGAGGGCGCCGGCTTCTCCCGGCGTCCAGGTGTCGGCCAGCCCCGGGCTCCAGTCCGGGCTCCGGGGGAGCAGGCCCCAGCTTTCGAGCGGTTCGCTCGCCGGCAGGCCGCCGCTCTGGGTGCGTGCAGGGCCCGGCAGCTGGTCCGGAGCAGCCAGCGGCTGCCGGGGCTCGGCACCGGCCAGGCAGGCCTTCCAGAACGGCGTGAAGACCTTGTAGGGGCCCCCGCCGCCGGTGCGCACGGTCCAGGGCTCGAACATGAGGTTCGCCTGGAAGCTCGTGGCGTTGAGGCCCTCCCCGCCGGCCCAGCTCTTCAGGCCGGCGTCGACGGCGCGTTCAGGGCCGCCGTAGCGGCGGTTCCACAGCAGGGCGTCTGCCGACGTTTCCACCGCGAGGTCCTGGATGACCCGGGCGGCGGGGCCGCGGCGGAGCACCAGCCGCGAGCCCGTGGCCTCGAGCGCGGCGGCCAGGCCGGCCAGGGAATGGTGGAGCCACCACTTCACCGCGCCGCCCAGCGGCCGGATGCCGGGTGACTCCTCATCCAGGACATAGACGACGGTCAGGGGTTGGTGCAGGGCAGCGGCCTCCGCCAGAGCCGGATTGTCATCCAGCCGGAGGTCATCACGGAGCCACACAAGGGTCGCAGACATGGATCCACGGTACACGCGCGCCCGCCGCCGCGGGCGCCTGTGCGGTGAGACATGGGGCCATGCAGGGCACAACGAGGGCCGGGCCCCGGCGGGCGATCCTGAGGTGTCAGGTTCGTCCGCCGGAGCCCGGCCCCGGGCCCGAAGCGTGCAGCAGTCCTGCGGAAGCGCCGGACCGGCGGGTCAGAGCTTGTCGAAGTCGGCCTCCTCGACCGTGGAACCGGACTCGGCGCTCTTTTCGCCGGTGCCGATGGCAGCGGGGGCGCCGCCGGACTTCAGCGCTGCCAGCCGGGCTTCGATCTCGGTCTGCTCGCCAAGATCTTCCAGCGAATTGAACTGGGCGTCCAGGCTCGACTCGGCGAGCTCCTGCTGGCCGCGGACCTTGGCTTCCTCGCGGCGGATCTTCTGTTCGAAGCGGCCCACCTCGGAGGTGGGGTCCATGATGTTGATGCTCTTGAGGGCATCGTGGACCTGGCTCTGGGCCTGCACGGTCTTGGACCGGGCCACCAGCTCATTGCGCTTGCTGGTCAGTTCGTTGAGCTTGCCCTTCATCTGGTCGAGGCCGTGCTTGAGCTTGTCCACCACCTCGGTCTGGGACGCGATGCTCGGCTCGGCGGCCTTGGCCTCGTTCTCGGAACCCATCTGGCGCTGCAGGGCCACCTTGGCCAGGTTGTCGAACTTCTCGGCATCGCCGACGTCGCCCTTCGCCCGGTATTCGTCGGCCTTGCGCGAGGCTGCGAGGGCCTTTCTGCCCCAGTCCTGGGCGTTGCGGACGTCCTCGTTGTAGTCGTCCTGGAGCATGCGCAGGTTGCCGATGGTCTGGGCCACGGCGGACTCCGCCTCCGCGATGTTGTTCGTGTAGTCACGGACCATCTGGTCCAGCATTTTCTGCGGATCTTCGGCCTGGTCCAGCAGCGAATTGATGTTTGCCTTCGCCAGCTGCGCCATGCGGCCGAAAATGGACTGCTTAACCATGGTGTTACCTTTCGTCCTGCTCCGTTGTCTCACTGATTCCAGTGATCGATGATGTATCGCATCTATCCGCTGTCCGGGCCCGTGCGGCCGGCGCGTGGTCTGTCGAGTTTCCTGCTACTGCTTTCCCACTGTGTCCCCTGCGGGGTGGCGAACAGGCTAGAAACTTCCGGAGTCCCCGCCACCGAAGTCTCCGCCGCCGCCAAAGTCGCCGCCGCCCCAGCCGCCGCCGGAGTCATCGCCGCCTCCGCCGCCCCAGCCGCCTCCGCCTCCGCCGCCGCCCCAGCCTCCGCCGCCTCCGCCGTGGAGGATCGAGTTGATGAGGATTCCGCCGAGGATCGCGCCGCCGAGGCCGCCCCCGCCGCTGCCGCCGAACATGCCGCCCCGACCGTAGCCTTGGCCCTGGTTGGCGTAGCCGCCGAATTGGTCGACGTCGGACTGGGCCAGCTGCGCGGCCTGTGCCGCCAGCGCGTAGGCCTGCTGTGCGTACTGCAAGGCCGTGACGGGGTCGGTGCGGGAAATGGAGAGCGCATAGTCCAGGTTCCGCTGGGCTTCCGCCAGGCGTGTGCGCGCGTCGGTGCCTACGCCGCCGCGGCGGGCGGTGATGTAGTCCGACGTCGCGCTGATCTGGGCCTGGGCCGACATGATGCTCTGCTGCAGTGAGGCCTGGGCCCGGCGCGCCTGGTCCTGCTGGTCGCGGATTCCGGCCAGGGACTGGTCGAGTGCCTGGTGGGCCGTGACGACCCGTTCCAGCGTCGCGATCGGATCAATCTTGCCGCCCTGGATTTCCGTTTTGACCTGGGCGAGCGCGGCTTCCGCCGCAGCCACGGGGCCGGCAAGTTCCGGATGGGCGCCGGACTGGGTCATCGCCTTCGCCTGGGCCAGGTCCTGCGCGGTATCGACGACGGCGGCTTCGAGGCTGTTGCGTGCCCCGTCGAGGCTGCCGGCCACCTTGGTGATGGCGCCGATCAGCACGTTCGTCTGGTGCAGGCTCTCCTCGGCGGCGCGGACGGCGACCGCGGCGAGGCTGCTTTCACCCGCGGCGAGCTTTTCCTGCGCCGCCGTGGAGGCGTTCTGCACGAAGTCGAGACGTTCCTTGGCCTGTTTGATGTTGTCCGCGACCTGGACCAGGGCGCTCTCGGCGTACTTGGCCCGCAGATCGGTCAGTGACTGTTCGGCGGCGGCAAGCTTTGCCTGGGCGTCCGCGGCGCCGGCGCCGACGGCGGCGAGGGCCTGCGGGGCGTTCTTTTCCAGCTCCCGGAGGGAATCGAAATCGGCTTTCTGTTCCTGCAGCGATGCCAGCGCGGCTTCGGAGCGGCCGATGATTTCAACGAGCCAGCTCCGTTGCTGCTCCTCGGTGTCGGGGATGTGGTCGTCAAGCTGCTGCTGCAGCTTGAACGATTCCGTCATGTGGCCCTTGGCCTCCTGCAGAGCCTTGGTGAAATTGCCCACCGCGGCGTCCCCGTATTGGGCCTGGGCGAATCCCAGCTCCTGCTCGCTGGACTTGATGGCGTCATCGGCCTCGATCAGCAGCGAATCGCTCTTCCGGCGCAGCTCGGCCACGCTGAGCCCCGCCAGCGGGTCCGGCTGCCCGCCCTGGGCCCCGGCTGACGCCCCCGAACTTTGCAGGGCCTTCTTCCGGCGGCTGCGCAGGTACAGATACGTTCCCGCACCGCCCACAGCCACGACGCCGACTCCCACGAGGACGGCGCTGCCCGCTCCGGCGCCGGACGGCACCGTTCCGCTGCCGCCGCCCGCCGCGTCGCCCACCGCAGCGGCCGTGTCAATGGCTGCCTGGGCGAAGTCGCGCTTTCCGCCGGCCAGGTTCGGCACGATGGCGTTCTGGACGATGGTGGACGTCTTGGGATAGATGGCGCTGGCCGAGCTGGGGGAGAAGTAGTACTTGCCGTCGTCGGACATGGTCAGGATGACGTCGGCCTTGCCCATGCCCTTGTTGGTCGCGACGGCCTGGGCCCACGCCTTGGGTTCGGCCGGATTCTCGAACGTCTTTGCCGTGATGACGTAGAGGTTGTACTTGTGGTCCTTGAGGAGCTTCTGGATGGCGTCCTGGACTTCGGCCTTGCGGCTGCCGAGCACGTTCGCACTGTCCACGATGTTCTGCCCGGACGGAATGGCCACCGGATCTTCGGCGAGGGCCGGAGCGGCGGGGAGCGCCAGCAATCCAGCGACGCCAAGGACGGCGAGGAAACGATTCAACTTAGACCGCATGTGCAACCCTTCAGCACTTCTGGGACCGGTTCGGTCGAACCAGCCGTCACAGAAAGCAGCAGCGCCCCCACGCAGATGTAAAGCCGCAGGTCGCTGTGGCATTTCCATTTGATTCTATGGTGCACCCAAAAGGCAGTCCACCTAGGGGAATATGCCACCAGCGAAACGGGCTTAAACTGGGAAACACGGGCCCGCAGGCCGCAAACTGTCCGTTCAGGAACCTCCCAGCAAATGTCCGCTCTAGTGTCAGCCTGAGCGTTCATAGTTATAGGCAGACGAGGACGAAAGGAAGTCTCATGACTGAGAACCCAGTGCCGGGTGTGTCACCGGAGCCGACACAACAGAACCAGGAACCGGCGGGAGTGCGGGAGGGCTCGCCGGAGCAGCCGCCTGCCGGCCGCGCGCCTGAGGCGGCACCGGGAAGTCCGGCATCCGAAAGCACGACGTCCGAAAACTCAGTAGTCGGAAGCCCGGCGCCCGAGAACCCGACCCTCCGGCTGGACCGCGCCGAGGACGGCGCGCCGCGTCCGGTGTACCAGCAGCAACAGCCCTCCGCCGCGGATACCCAGCAGATCGGCGCCCCGGCCCAGCAAACCGGCCCGTACGGCGGGTTCTCCCAGTCCGGCCAGGGCCAGCCCGCCCAGCCCGGCCACCCGCCCTACGGCCAGTCCCAGCAAACCCCGTACGGGCAGTCGCCGCAAACCCAGTACGGCCAGGCCCACTACGGCGCCAACCCTTACGGCGGCCAGCCGCAGCCGGGTCCGTCCTACCCTTCCGGCCCCGGCTTTGCGAACGACCCGGCGCACGCCCCCAAACGCAAGGCGGCATTCGGCGTCCCCACCCTCGTGGCCAGCATCGTGGCCGCCGGCCTGATCGGCGGCGGCGTGGTGGCCGGCAGCAACGCCCTGCTGGGCGATCGCCTTTCCCCGTCCGCCGCGAGCAACACGAGCCAGGCCGGTCCGGTGATCGTCAACAACAGGGAAGACGTCAACGCCATCAGCGCCGCCGCCCTCAAGGCTTCCCCCAGTGTGGTGACCATCAAAGCGACCAGCGGCAGCGACGGCGGCACCGGCAGCGGGATCATCCTCGACACCCAGGGCCATGTGCTGACCAATACCCACGTGGTGACGCTCGACGGCAAGGCCGCGAACGCCACCATGGAGGTCCGGACGAGCGACGGCAAGGTCTACTCCGCGAAGATCGTCGGTACCGACCCGCTTTCCGACCTCGCCGTGATCAAGATCGACAACCCCTCGGGACTGGTCCCGGCAACTCTCGGTGACTCGGGCAAGCTGAACGTCGGTGACACCGCCGTCGCCATTGGATCGCCGCTGGGACTTACCGGCACAGTCACGGACGGCATCGTCTCAACCCTGAACCGGACCATCAGCGTGGCATCCTCGGCTGCGCCGAAGGGCGGTGCGGACAACTCCCAGGGCGGTGACCAGGGCTTCCAGTTCGCGCCCCCCGGCGGCGGCGAGACTCCGAGCACCGCGGATCAGGGATCCATCTCGATCAACGTAATCCAGACGGACGCGGCCATCAACCCGGGTAACTCCGGCGGCGCGCTGGTGAACACCAAGGGCGAAATCATTGGCGTCAACGTCGCGATCGCCTCCGCCGGCGGCGACGCGGCCAGCGGAAGCAGCAGCGGCAACATCGGCGTGGGCTTCAGCATCCCCATCAACAACGCCAAGCGCGTGGCCCAGGAGATCATCAGCGCCGGCAAAGCCACCCACGGGCAGTTCGGGGTCAGCGTGAAGCCCAAGGCCGCAGGCTCGTCCTCCTCCGGGTTCTCGGTGGGCGCGGAGGTCGCGACCGTCGAGTCCGGCTCGGCCGCAGACAAGGCCGGCATCAAGGTCGGCGACGTCGTGACGAAGTTCCAGAACCTGACCATCAGCGATCCCAACCAGCTCACCGCGGCGGTGCGGGAACAGGCCGCCGGGGCCACGGTCAAGGTGACGGTGCTGCGCGGCGGCCAGCTCAAGGACGTCGACGTGACGCTCGGCGCTGCAGCCGAGCAGTAGAGCTGAGCGGAAGCAAACAGCGCAGCTGTAAATCAAGGCAGCAGCAAACAGGCCGGGCGGCACCGAAAAGGTGCGGCCCGGCCTTTGCCGTCCCGGGCCAGTTCACTGACACAGACCTTAACCCTGGCCGCGCTGCCCGGCGGCTATATGGTTAGCTAGGAACAGCCCGGCTGCCGGGCATTCCGTGGCCATGACCCCGTCAGGGGCGGCTGTCCACCCGCATGGAAGGCTGCTGTAGACACAGTGGAAGAAACTCTGAAAATCATTGTGCTGGTCAAGCACGTCCCGGATGCGCAGTTCGACCGCCACCTCACAGGTGAGGCCAACACGGTGGACCGCTCCGAAAGCATCCTGTCCGAACTGGATGAATACGCCCTGGAAGCTGCGCTGCAGCTGACCGAGGCCCGCGGCGGAGAAGCGGCCGGCAACAAGGTCATTGCGCTGAGCATGGGCCCGGCCGGGGCAGTCAATGCGGTGAAGAAGTCCCTCCAGATCGGCGCCACGGAAGGCGTGCACCTCAGCGATGAGGCCCTGGCCGGTTCGGATGCCGCGGCCACGTCGCTGGCGCTGGCCGCCGCGATCCGCCACCTGGGCGCGGATGTCCCCGCGGACCTCATCCTCACCGGAATGGCCTCCACGGACGGCGAGACCTCGCTGGTCCCGGCACAGCTCGCTGAGCGGCTGGGCCTCCCGCAGGTAACCTTCGCTGCGTCCCTCGAGCTCGACGCCGGCAAGCTCACCGCCCGCCGCGACGGCGACACCCACGCGGACACCATCGAGGCCACACTCCCGGCCGTCGTTTCCGTCACCGACCAGATCAATGATCCGCGGTACCCGAACTTCAAGGGCATCATGGCGGCGAAGAAGAAAACCATCACCACCTTGAGCCTTGCCGACATCGGCGTGGACGCCGCCCAGGTGGGCCAGGCCGGTTCCTGGACCGCCGTCGAGACCGCAGAGGCCCGCCCGCCGCGGACGGCCGGCACCATCATTACCGACGAAGGCGACGCCGGCATCCAGCTGGTCGAGTTCCTGGCCGCCCAGAAGCTGCTCTAAAGGGGATTATCCGAACATGGCAAAAGTACTCGTTTTCATCGACAACCCCGGTGCGGCGCTGAAGAAGTCGAGCCTGGAACTGCTCACCATCGCCCGGTCCCTGGGCGAGACCGTCGCCGCCGTCAACGGCGAACTGCACGACGACGCCGCCTCGACCCTGGCCGCGTACGGCGCCCAGGCACTGTACCGCCCGTCCGCCACGGACCTCGACGACTACCTCGTCGGACCCAAGGCGGCATTCCTGGCCGCGGCCGCCGCCGCCGCCGGTGCGGGCGTGGTCCTGGCCGAGAACTCGGCCGAGGGCAAGGAAATCGCCGCCCGGCTCGGCATCAGGCTCGGCGCCGGCGTCATCACCGACGTCGTGGCCGTGGATCCCGACGGAACGGCGCACAAGTCGGTCCTGGCCGGGTCCTACACCAGCGCCGCGAAGGCGGTGACACCCGTTTCCGTGCTGACCGTGAAGCCCAACAGCATCACGCCCGAGCCCGCGGTCACCGGCACGGCGCCGGAGAGCATCACTGTCCAGGTTCCTGACGTGACCGCGGCTGCCGCACGGGTTACGGCGCGCACCGACAAGCCTGCCAGCGGACGCCCCGATCTGTCCGAGGCGCGGATCGTCGTGGCCGGCGGCCGTGGCGTGGACGGCAACTTTGGTCCGCTGGAGGAACTCGCCGACGCCCTCGGCGCAGCCATCGGAGCCTCGCGGGCGGCCACGGACGCCGGCTGGATCGGCCACGACGCGCAGATCGGCCAGACCGGCAAGACCGTCGCACCGCAGCTCTACATCTCCGCGGGCATTTCCGGAGCCATCCAGCAGAAGGCAGGCATGCAGACCGCGAAGGTGATCGTGGCCGTGAACAAGGACGCCGAATCGCCGGTTTTCGAGATCGCGGACTTCGGCATTGTGGGCGACCTCTTCCAGGTCCTGCCGCAGGCCACCGCCGAAATCAAGAAGCGCAGAGGCTGACCGCATGAGCACCACCGCCGTCCCGGCACAAAGCCCGTTCGACCCGGAGACCACCCGGATTGAGCGGGTGCTTTGTTTCACGGCCCACCCGGACGACATCGATTTCGGCGCAGCCGGCACGGTTGCAGCCTGGACCGCCGCCGGAGTCCAGGTCAGCTACTGCATCATGACCGACGGCGACGCCGGCGGCTTTGATCCGGAGCAGCGCGAGGAAATTGTGCGGCTGCGCGTTGCGGAGCAGGAGCGCGCCGCCGCCCTGGTCGGCGTCACAGACATCCATTACCTGCACCAGCGTGACGGCTACCTCGAACCCTCGCATGAGGTGATGCGCGAGGTGGTGCGCCTGATCCGGCAGCTCCGGCCCGACGTCGTGCTCTCCATGCATCCGGAACGCAACTGGAACCGGATACAGAAGAGCCATCCGGATCATCTCGCCGTGGGGGAGGCGGTGACCCGCGCCGTGTACCCCGCGCTGGAAAACCCGTTCGCATACCCGGAACTGGCCGAGTCCGGGCTGGAGGCCTACAAATTGCCCTGGCTGTGGCTCTTCGCCGGGCCGGAAGAGCGCGAAAACCACTTCGTGGACGTCACCGGGCATGTGGAGAGCAAGCTGGCCGCCATCCACATCCACGTCAGCCAGCACCCCGACGTCGACGCCATGGAGCGCACGGTCCGCGGCCTCATGCTCGGCACCGGGGCCCGCGCCGGACTTCCCGCCGGGCGCAGCGCCGAGGCGTTCCATGTCGTAACAGTCAACGGCCAGGGGACCATCGCCGGTTTCTAGTGTTGCTGCAGCACAACCTCTGCCATATGCTGGCCTCTGTTTAAATCATATTTATTGATGGAAGGCAGACTTTGATGGCGAAGACTGCGCAACACCCCGTTCTTGTGATCATGGGCGTCTCCGGATCCGGCAAATCAACTGTCGCGGGACTTCTGGCCGGCAGGCTGGGCTGGGACCTGGCC
>NZ_JBFTZW010000018.1:0-60108 GCF_056406555.1 Arthrobacter sp. P1_B4 | reverse complement strand
CTGCGAGCCAGTTGGGCGGGGTGGGTGCGTTACTCGAGCCGGCGCTGCTTCGTCTCGGGGGCGAAGAACGCCATCCACAGCACGGAGAGCAGCACGAGGCCGCCGGCCAGGGCGAACGATGTCGCGAGCCCCAGCTCCGGCCACAGGAAGGCCGCGAAAATCAGCGGACCGAACCCGGCGCCGAGCCGGGAGAACGTCGAGGCCCAGCCGAAGCCGGAGCCGCGCAGCTCCGTGGGGTAGAGCTCGGAGACATAGGTATAGAGCACCGGGATGGCCACCTGCACCACGAAGCCGAACACCAGGAGCCAGAAGACGGCGGCGGTGGGGATGTCCACCACGATCGCCACGATCACCAGCGTCAGCGCGGACAGCGGGCCGGTGATCGCCAGGATCCACTTGCGGCCCACCCGCTCCACCAGCAGGGCGGCCACCACCACGCCCAGGAGTCCGACGGCGGCCATCGACGCCGTGGTCAGGAAGGCCTTGTACTCCTCGAAGCCGGCGCCGATCAGGATCCGCGGCATCCACGTCAGCGACAGGTAGTAGACGAGCAGGATGCTGAAGAACAGGGCCCATGCCGCCGTCGTGATCTTCCAGTTGAACTGCCAGAGGGCGCACAACTGCGTCCACGCGCTCCCTGCCGAGAGGCGTGGCGCATCCTGCGGTGCCGGCAGGCTGTAGACGCGGGTCTCGGCGCCRGTGGCCTGGACCAGGGCGTCGATCACCTTGGCGGCCTCGTCGCGGCGGCCCTTGCGGATCAGGAACAGCGGGGATTCGGGCACGCTGCGGCGGATCCAGAACACCAGCAGCGCCGGAAGCACCATGACCAGCATGGTCAGCCGCCAGTCCGCGAAGGCCGCGACCAGCCCGGCGGAGACAAAACCGCAGAGGGCCGCGCCGATCGGCCACCAGCCGTCCATGGCGGTGAGCACCCGGCCGCGCTGTTTGCGCGGGGTGAACTCGCCCACCAGCGCGTAGTCCACCGGGATGCAGCCGCCCAGGCCGAACCCGGCCAGGAACCGGAACACGACGAACCACATGAAGTCGGGGGAGAAGGCGCCGAGCACGGTGAAGATGGAGAAAATCAGCAGGGTCGCGGTGAAGGCCTTCTTGCGGCCGATGGTGTCCGCGATGGTGCCCCAGACGAACGCGCCCAGGGCCATGCCAATGAGGTTCGCCGTGCCGATCCAGGCGGCATCGCCCGGGCTCAGTGACCAGTGCTTGGACAGCAACGGAATGAGGATGCCGTTGAGGGTGACGTCCCAGGCATCGAACATGAAGCCCAGCCCGCCGATCAGGAAGATCCGGCCTTGGACCTTCCACCGCCACGGCAGTTCCTGGACCACCTGTTCGCCGCTGGGCACAGTGGTGTACGTGTTCATCTTGGCCTCCTGTGAAAACTCTACGTGGCCGGGCCGCGGCCCGCGCGTGCTTCACACTCCGGCGCGCGGGAGGGCCCGGTGGTGGGGACGCGATAAACTTGCCGCATCCCCACCACCCGCGGCCCCGCCGCGATATAAGACGGAGACTTTTGTGAGCTTCACTCAGCTTGACCGTGTATCCATCGACCGAGTTCCCATCCACCGGGCACTGATTTCGGTCTACGACAAGACCGGTCTGGAGGAGCTCGCTCAGGGCCTGCATGCCGCCGGCGTCAAGATCGTCTCCACCGGCTCCACGGCCAAGAAGATCGCCGCCGCGGGCATCCCCGTGCAGGAAGTCGAGGAAGTCACCGGCTCCCCGGAAATGCTGGACGGCCGCGTCAAGACCCTGCACCCGCGCGTGCACGGCGGCATCCTCGCGGACCGCCGCGTCCCGGCCCACATGCAGACCCTGGCGGACATGGAGATCGAGCCCTTCGACCTCGTCATCGTCAACCTCTACCCCTTCGTGGAGACCGTGAAGTCCGGTGCCGCGCCGGACGACGTCGTCGAACAGATCGACATCGGGGGCCCCGCGATGGTGCGCTCAGCCGCGAAGAACCACGCCGCCGTCACCATCGTGGTGGACCCGGCATCCTACGGTGCCGTGGTGGAGGCAGCAGCCTCGGGCGGTTTTGACCTGAAGACCCGCCGCCGGCTCGCTGCCAAGGCGTTCGCGCACACCGCGGCCTACGACACCGCCGTGGCCACCTGGACTGCCAGCCAGTTCCGCGACGAGGACGGCGACGGCGTGATCGACTGGCCCGCCTACGCAGGCCTGGCCCTGGAACGCTCCGAGGTGCTCCGCTACGGCGAAAACCCGCACCAGCAGGCCGCACTGTACGTGGACAAGGCCGCCCCGGCCGGCATCGCCCAGGCCGACCAGCTGCACGGCAAGGCCATGAGCTACAACAACTTCGTCGACGCCGACGCCGCCCTGCGCGCCGCCTTCGACTTCGCCGAGCCCGCCGTCGCCATCATCAAGCACGCCAACCCGTGCGGCGTGGCCGTGGGGTCCGCGTCGGCGGCCGACCCGATCGCCGACGCCCACGCCAAGGCCCACGCCTGCGATCCCGTGTCCGCGTTCGGCGGCGTCATCGCCGCGAACCGCACGGTCACCGCCGGGATGGCCCGGACCGTCGCCGGCATCTTCACGGAGGTCGTCATCGCGCCGGGCTTCGACGACGAGGCAGTGGAGATCCTGTCCAAGAAGAAGAACATCCGCCTCCTGACCCTCCCGGACGGATACGGCCGCTACCCGACCGAGTTCCGCCAGGTCTCCGGCGGCATGCTGGTGCAGGCCACGGACAAGGTCGACGCCGACGGCGACACCCCCGCGAACTGGACCCTGGCCGCGGGCGACGCCGCCGACGCCGCCACCCTGGCCGACCTCGCGTTCGCCTGGACCGCGTGCCGCGCGGCGAAGTCCAACGCCATCCTGCTCGCGGACAACGGTGCCGCCGTCGGCATCGGCATGGGCCAGGTCAACCGGCTCGATTCCTGCAAGCTCGCGGTCGAGCGCGCCAACACCCTCGGCGTCACGGTTGAGTCCGACGTCGAGGGTGCTGGCGGGGCGGCTGCCGTTCAGGCAGAACCAGGCGCCGCCGCTTCGCCGGAGCGGGCCCGGGGCGCCGTGGCGGCCTCGGACGCGTTCTTCCCGTTCGCCGACGGACTGCAGATCCTGGTCGACGCCGGCGTGCGCGCCGTCGTCCAACCCGGCGGCTCTGTCCGGGACGAGGAAGTCATCGCCGCAGCCAACGCCGCCGGCATCACCATGTACTTCACCGGAGCCCGCCACTTCTTCCACTAGGGCCCTTCCTCTCGGGCTGCGGTTCGCGCACAAGGGACCAGCGCAAGAGACCCCCTAGAGACCCCCGCACAAAAAATGGACACGCCCTCCCTATCCGGGGGACATGTCCATTTTTTGTGCCACCGAGTGGGCTGGTGGCCAGTGCCGGGGACATGCTCATTCTTTCCGCGGGACTTGCTCATTTTTCGCGGCAAGGAGTGGGCATATGGCCGGTCCGGGCGACATGCTCATTCTTTCCGCGGGACATGCTCATTTTTCGCGGCTAAGAATGGGCATATGGGGGATATGTCCAGGCTTCGGCGTGTGGGGAGGGCATGTCCCGTGCGACCTGGGGCTGCCTGGGCCAACCGCGGGACATGCTCAGTCTTTCGGTGCGTACCGGGCCAGCCCAAAAGGACATGCTCACGGCTTCAGGAGCTCGAGACCGGCCCGGGCGGACACGCCTATTCTTTCCGGGACATGCCTCCCTTTCCGCGGGACATGTCCATTTTTTGTGCCACTGGGTGGGCTGGCGGCCAGTCCGGGGGACATGTCCATTCTTTCCGCGGGGCATGCTCATTTTTCGTGGCAAGGAGTGGGCATATGAGGGATATGTCCAGGCTTCGGCGTGTGGGGAGGGCATGTCCCGTGCGACCCGGGGCTGCCTGGGCCAGCCGCGGGACATGCCCGTTCTTTCTGGAGCGCAGCGGGCCAGCCGGGGGACATGCTCATTCGTTCCCAAGCGCCGAGAAGCCACCCGGGAGGACATGTCCACTCCTCATGGCTAGGCCCGGACATATGGGGTATATGTCCGGGCCTTCGTGTTAGCGGAGGGCATGTCCAGCGGGCGGGGGGCGATCCGCCGTCGCAGATAAAGCCAGCGCGGGGCCACTGCGTCCTCCCCACTGCTGAAGATGGGACGCAATGACCCCGCGCTGGGGTAAACAGGGTAGACAGGGGAAACAAGCCCGACTGCGCGGCCCCCGCGAACGGAACCCAGGCCGCGCTGCCCGCGCGGGCCCCCGCGAACGGAGCCCGGCCCCGCGAACGGGCCCCGCGAACGGAGCACGGGCCCCGCGCGAACGGTGCCCGTGCCCTCAGGTCAGGAAGCGGCCGCCGTGGTGTAGGCCTGCTGGATCACGCTGCCCCAGTACGGGCCGTACATCGTGGTGGACTTGCTGCCGTAGCCGTAGCTGTTGATGGAGTTCTGGTAGCCGGCGGCGCTGGTGCCGATGAACCACGGACCGCCTGAGGAACCGCCGGTCATGTTGCAGGGGATCCCCTGGGTGTTGAACTGTGGGTTGTAGGGATCGTTCGTGGCGGTGCCGGAGCAGCTCTTGAGGGATTCACCGTTGAAGGGCGCTGCGGCGGGGTAGCCGAATGACTTGTAGCTCAGGCCGCGGGCGGCGTTGAACTGCAGCCCCGAGCCGCCGACGACGTCGCTCAGGTACTGGCCGTTGAGCGTGGACATGACGGCGAAGCCAGTGTCGTAGGTCATGTCACCCGAGGAGCTCCACTGGGTGGGGGCGTAGAGGGCCTTGGCCGTCCACTTGCCGTAGGGGGCCGCGCCGTTCAGGTACGCCGGGACGAACGTGAACTTGGTGGCGAAGGCGCCCGGGCCCTCATTCACGCAGTGTCCGGCCGTGGAGACCGTGCTCTTGTTGCCGGAGGAGACCGAGTTGCCGGAGCAGACGTAGTTCGTCCCGCCGAGGGTGAAGAAGACCTTGCCGATGTGCGGGACGGGGGTTTCGCTCGCATTGGTCTTGGTCTGGAGCGTCTGGGATTGCAGCTTGGGAGCCGCGGCCTCGACCTTGCTCGGCGCGCCCGTTTCCGCCGGGCCCCTGGCCGCAGTGGCCTTGCCGTTGCGCTTCATGGCCCTGTCGGCCAGGACGTCGCCGGGGACGGCGCTGCGCATGCGTTCCGCGGTCCAGTACTCGGCCGCGCCCGTCTCGGTGACGGTGTGGCTGGCGACATCGGAGGTGGAAACCGGTGCCTTGGCCGGTGCGGGGGAGGCCGTGGCCGCCCCCGCGGCACTCAGGGCCAGCAGCGCGGCGGCCGAAAGAGTCAGCAGGCTGGTGGCCAGAGTCTTGGGTGTTCTCATGGGTGTCCTAACCGGTGGAAAGCGGGGCGGCCGCTGTTGGCGGCCGCTGGATGGACTGAAACTACGGCAATTTGACTAATCTGTAAAGTAGCTTGTCAATTTTTGTTATGCCGTGTCGGGACGTCACTCATCCGTCCGTGCACGACGCCGGTAGGCGCCAACGGGGGCACCTCGGGTAAGTTAGGGGTGTTGAGATAACACAAGATTCCGGAAATACCCAGACCTTCAGGGAGACGCCCGCGCAATGGCAAAGATTATCTATACCCACACCGACGAAGCGCCGATGCTGGCCACCTATTCGTTCTTGCCGATCATTGAGGCGTTCGCCTCGACGGCCGGTGTGGAAGTGGAGACCCGCGACATCTCGCTGGCCGGCCGCATCATCGCCGTGTTCGGCGACTACCTCACCGAAGAGCAGCGCGTCAGCGACGCCCTGGCCGAGCTTGGTGCCCTCGCCAAGACGCCCGAAGCCAACATCATCAAGCTGCCCAACATCAGCGCCTCCGTGCCCCAGCTGAAGGCCGCCATCGCCGAACTCCAGGGCCACGGCTACGCGCTGCCGGACTACCCGGACAACCCCTCCTCGGACGAGGAAACGGATATCCGGTCCCGCTACGACAAGATCAAGGGCTCCGCTGTGAACCCGGTCCTGCGCGAAGGCAACTCGGACCGCCGCGCCCCGCTCTCGGTCAAGAACTACGCCCGCCAGAACCCGCACAGCATGGGCGCCTGGACGCCGGAGTCCAAGACCAACGTGGCCCACATGGACGCCGACGACTTCCGCTCGAACGAGCTGTCCGTGGTGATCGAGGCCGACACCAACATCAAGATCCAGCTCGTCAAGGAAGACGGCACCGTCAAGGTCCTCAAGCGTGCCTTCCCGGTCCTGGCCGGCGAGGTCATCGACGGCACCGTGATGCGTGCCGCGGCCCTGGATGAGTTCCTCGCAGCCCAGGTTGTCCGGGCCAAGAACGAGGGCGTGCTGTTCTCAGCCCACCTCAAGGCCACCATGATGAAGGTCTCGGACCCCATCATCTTCGGCCACGTCGTCAAGGCCTACTTCGCGGACCTCTTCGCCACCTACGGTGAGCAGATCGCCGCCGCCGGTCTGAGCCCCAACAACGGCCTCGCCTCCATCCTCAACGGCCTCGAGGACCTGCCGGAGGAGATCCGCGGCGAGGTCCAGGCAGCCATCGAAAAGGGCCTCAACGAGGGCCCCGAACTCGCGATGGTCGATTCCGACAAGGGCATCACCAACCTGCACGTGCCCTCCGACGTCATTGTCGACGCCTCAATGCCGGCCATGATCCGCAGCTCGGGCCACATGTGGGGCCGCGACGGCCAGGAAGCCGATACGCTCGCCGTCCTCCCGGACAGCAGCTACGCCGGCATCTACCAGGTCGTGGTTGATGACTGCCGCGCCCACGGGGCCTTTGATCCCACCACCATGGGCACGGTCCCGAACGTCGGCCTCATGGCCCAGGCCGCCGAGGAATACGGCAGCCACGACAAGACGTTCGAGATCCAGTCCGCCGGCACCGTCCAGATCGTCGACGACGCCGGCACCGTGCTGATCGAGCACAAGGTTGCCCCGGGCGACATCTGGCGCGCCTGCCAGACCAAGGACGTGCCGATCCGCGACTGGGTGAAGCTGGCCGTCACCCGCGCCCGCGCCTCCGCCACGCCCGCCGTCTTCTGGCTGGACAAGGGCCGCGCGCACGACGCCCGGATGATCGCCAAGGTCGAGGAATACCTCAAGGACCACGACACCGAGGGCCTGGAAATCGCCATCATGTCCCCGGATGAGGCCACGGCCTTCACGGTGGAACGCCTCCGCAAGGGCGAGGACACCATCTCGGTGACCGGCAACGTGCTCCGCGACTACCTCACCGACCTCTTCCCGATCCTGGAACTGGGCACCAGCGCCAAGATGCTTTCCGTGGTGCCGCTGATCAACGGTGGCGGCCTGTTCGAGACCGGCGCCGGCGGATCCGCCCCGAAGCACGTCCAGCAGTTGCTTAAGGAAAACCACCTGCGCTGGGACAGTCTGGGTGAATTCCTCGCGCTGGCCGTCAGCTTCGAGCACCTCGCCACCAGCACCGGCAACGCCCGCGCCCAGGTCCTGGCCGACACCCTGGACCGCGCCACCGGCACGTTCCTGCTGGAGGACAAGTCCCCGAAGCGCAAGGCCGGTGAGTTGGACAACCGCGGCAGCCACTTCTACCTGGCCAAGTTCTGGGCCCAGGAACTGGCCAGCCAGAACGACGACGCCGAGCTCGCCGCGGCCTTCGCCGCCGTTTCTGACGCGCTGAACTCCAATGAGGACACCATCACCGGCGAACTCCTGGCCGTCCAGGGTTCCCCGGTGGACCTTGGCGGGTACTACCGGCCGGATGCGGCCAAGGTCGCAGCGGTCATGCGCCCCTCGGCGAAGTTCAGTGAAGTGCTTGCGACGCTGACCAAGTAGTCCCAGCCTCAACGCTCCGGCAGCGCGGTAGGTCGCCACGCAGAACGCCCCGCCTCCCGAAAGGGAGGCGGGGCGTTCCGCTGTCAGTCCGGCGGAGTAATCAAACCAGCCAGATCAGTGCGAACGGCCGGTCAGCGCGGCTGGTCGTGGCCGAAAGGCGGCTCGGGGGCGAGGTCGGGATCGGCGTCCACGCGTTCGAAGGCAGGTTCCGCGCCATATCCCACTTCTTCTTGGAGCGGCACGGCGGTGGTGGCGCCCGGGGCGACTCCGTCCACGCGTCCGCGCCATCCGCCCGTCTCGGCCCCGCGTTCTTCGATGAACTGCTTGAATTTCTTCAGGTCGGCGGCAACCTGACGGGAATCAAGGCCGATGGCCGCGCCGATCTTTTCCGCCGCCGAGTCCGGCTCCCAGGTCAGCTCGACGTTCACCTTCGTTGCGGCCTCGCCGAGATCATCGAACCAGACGGTGCCGGCGTTCCGTGGTTCATCAAGGCTCTCCCACGACACGCGATGGTCCGGTTCCTGCGCGGTGATCCGCGCATCGTACTCACGCCGGACTCCACCGATGCTGGTCTTGAAATGCACAGTGGTGTCGTCCAGCTGATTAACCGATTCCACGCCGCTCATGAAGTGCGGAAATTCCTCGAATTGCGTCCACTGGTTGTAGGCCTGGCTTAGCGGAACATTGACTTCGATGGATTCCTGAACTGTTGCCATGCAGGCGTCACTCCTTCGATTGGCGGACCGCGGTCCGCGATTCTTGTCGTTGACCGGCATAAAGCCGTTCCTCCACGCTAGCGGGCTTCCGCTGAAATGGTAAGCAGGCTGACGATAGTGGCGGCGGAGGCGCCGCGTTCGGTCTGCGGCCAGGTCGATGCCGGTCGCGGCCTCAGGTGTCGTGGAAGCCCGTCCGGCAGCAGGGTAATCGGCGCGCCTTAGCCCTTACCCTTCCCTTTGTCCTTCGACTTCCCCTTTCCGGCCGGGGCCGGGGCCGGGGCGACGGCGGCCGGGGCCGTCCGCGCGGCAGCGACCTGGGCTGCTGCCTGGGCCGCGGCAGCCTGTTCAGCCGCTGCTTTGTTGGCTGCCGCCTTGTCAGCCGCTGCTTTTTCTGCAGCCTTCCGGGCCGCCTCGGCCGCCTGCTGCGCGGTAAGGTCCGCCCGGACGGCGTCAATCGATGACTTGATGCTCTGGTGGCGTCTGAAGGACACCTCGCCGCTCGCGGCGACGGCATCCAGCCGGGTCAGCAGCTCGTCAAGGTGCTTCAGGGAACCCTCCGGGTCGTTGGCGGCTGCAGCCTCGCTGACTGCCAAGACTTCGGATTGAAGTTGACGGGCCGCGGCGCTGCCCAGTTCGGGGGCGGGGGAGCCGCAGCCGGCCAAAGTCCCGGCGGCCAGCAGTCCGGCGAGGAGGCTTGCGGACACCCGATACCTCACCCCGCCGCGGTCTTGCCCGGCGGTTCGCGAATCGCTCATGGTTCCACGCCCTTCTGCAGTTCCTTCAGGTGATCGCCGAGCGGTCCGGTGACGGTGGGGTAGGGGACGACGTCGGGCGCCGCGGGGGCGGACAGGGCGACCGCGATCGTCGCCACGACGGCAAGGACTGCCAGCGCGGCGAGCAGCACGGCCACGCGGGTGCGGGGCCGGGCCCGGAGGAACCATGCGGCCCCGCGCGACAAGGAGCGGCGGCGGCGGGGCCGCAGCGGCAGGGCATCCGGGTCCAGCGAGTTCAGGGGGCGTGTTCTCGACGCCGCAGCCGGTGCGACTCCGGGCCTGGGTGGGCGGGGCCGCCTTGCCGGCGGGGCCGGGAGGACCCGGGTGGGTTCCGCTGTGACCGGTCCCGGCAGCGATCCGGGGGAAACGAGGGCCACACGGAAGGCTGCCTCGAGATCGGCGGCCGCGGGGCGGTCCAACGGGTCCAGGACGGTCATGGCCTGGATGAGCCGGGCCCACTCCTCGGGCACGGCGTCCGGAATGACGGGGGCGCGGTGCAGGCGGGCCACGGCGGATTCGACGGCGCTGCCCGGGTACTCCACCTCGCCCTTGAGGCATTCGAGCAGGACCAGGCCCAGCGAGTAGATATCGCTCGCGGGACCGAGGTCGGCACCGCGGGCCTGTTCGGGACTGAGGTAGGCGGCGGTTCCCACCATGGTTCCCGTGGCCGTCAGCCGGGTCCCGTCGATGATCCGGGCGATGCCGAAGTCTGTGAGCTTGGGCCGAAGCGGCTCTCCCGGCCGGACCGGCACCAGGAGGATGTTGGCGGGCTTGATGTCCCGGTGGACGATGCCGAGGCCGTGGACGTAGGCGAGGGCATCGGCGATCCCGGCGCCGACGACGGCCAACTCGGCCAGCGGCAGGGGACTGTGGCGGATCCGGGTCCGCAGATCCTGGCCGTCCACGAGCTCCATGGTCAGGAAGGGCCGCGGCTCCTCGGGAATCCGGGTGTCCGTCCCGGCGTCGAACAGCGTCACCAGGCTTGGATGATTCAGGGTGGCCAGCAACTCGATCTCCGCTTCCTGGCGGCGAAGCTCGTCGGGATCGGCCGATTGCGGTGCAAAGAGTTTCAGGGCAACGTCCCGGCCAAGGTTCAGGTCCTTGGCCGTGTAGACCGACGCCATGCCGCCCCGGCCAATCACCTCCCCCAGCTGGTAGCGGCCGCCCAAGGGCTCCGCCGTGATGCTGTTGGGCGAACTGTTCACAATGTCCCCGTATCTTCCGTGTGCGCACCGACGGCGCACCTAAAGAATGATAAGGGTAATTAGTATCCGCTTCTGTTCAGAGGGGACCTCCGGTCCCGGCGCCGAAGCGTATTCCCTCACCGGACGCCCCGCGGACGCCCCTCCGCCGGAGCATGCCGTTGGGTCCCCCAGCGGACCCAACGACCTCGCTCCGGCGGTACAGGACCGTGATGGGAGCGGTGGCATGCGCTAGGGCGGGCGGGGCTTGCAGCCGGGTCTCGGCTGCGGACCGGAGCGCTCCGGGCGGGCAGGCGCTGCGGGGGTCAGGCTGGCGGGAATTGGGGTGCCGGAAGCCCGGCGGTGGACGGTCGTGTCCATGGGGGATTCTCCTGGGTGACTGTTGGCGGGCGGCGAAGGCAGCCCGACGGGCCGTGCTCTGTGGAGGCAGAGACGGCCCGACTAGTCAGGGGAAGAACCGGGATCAGCGCTAACGGCTGCGTACTCGTGCTGGAGCGGTCCGCCGATGGCGTCGGCCCCGATGGTGGGCAGGTAGAAGACCAGGCTGGGCATCCACGCAGCCGTTCCGGCAGGCCCGCCGCCGGAGTGCCCGCTGCCGGACCCCGAGCCCGGAGCCGGTGGGAGTGCGTCAGGCGCAGGCAGTCCCGTTCCGCCATGCCATGGGCCCGGACCCGGGTTGCCGGAGGGAGCCGGCGGTTCACCGGTCCCGGCGGGGGCCTTGGCCGGCGGGGCAGCGCCGGACTGGACAGCTGCCGCGCCCCGGGGTTCAGGGATCAGCAAAGCGGGGTAGGCAACCGTGGCACCGGGGGAAGGAGATGCCGGGAAGGGACGGGCCGCCACGGTGCCGGTGGGAGCAGGCGCCTGCAGTTGAGCTGGTGCTGCGTTGGCGGCGGTTGCCTTTGCGGCGGCCGCCGGTGCCGATTCGCCATCGACGGCGGCCGGCGTCCCCGCCGGCGATCCCGCCGCGACGTCGCCGCCTGGAACGGTGCCGCCTGGAACGGTGCCGCCTGGAACGACGCCGTCTGGTGGCCCGGCCGCCGGGTCGCCGGGGAGCGGAGCTGCTGGCTCCGGAACCGGGGCCGCGGGGTCGCCGACCGGCGGATCGACGCCGGGAACCGGTACCGCAGGGTCCACCACCGGCGGAACAACACCGGGAACCGGAATCGCAGGGTCCAGCACGGGCCCGGTTGCCGGCGGGGTGACTGCCGGCGCAGGGAGCGAAGGGTCAGGGAGCGCCGGGGAGGGGAGTGCCGGGTCCGGTGCCGCCTGCCCAGGGGCGGCGGGCGGTGGCGCGTCGGGAACCGCCGGGTCAGGGGCGGTGTCCGTGGGCCCGTTCGGGTCGGCAGGAACGACGTCGGCGGAAGCTACAACCGGCCCCGGAACAGTGCCCGCCGCCCAGGTGCCCGCCGGGACCGCGGGGAGGTCCACGGAAACCACGCCGTCGAGGGAGGGAACAGGGAGGTCGTCGGCGTCCGTACACGAGGCGGCGGCCGCGCTCTCGCCGGCGCCGTCGGCTGTCCCGTAGAACGCGCAGGCGTCGTCCGCCTGCGCAGCCGTGCAGGTCAGTGTCAGCCACGCGGCGCCGGCGACGGCGGCCAAAAGCACGCGGCGCAAGKGGCGCAGGGGGCGCAGGGGGCGCAGGGGGCGCAGGGTGCGGCCCGCGCGGGAGGACGCTGCTGCAGGATCCATGCGCGCACCCCCGCTCCCGGAAGACTGGACAATTGCCTACAGGGTAAGTCGGCCTCAACAGGAGAGTCCAGAGCGGGGCCGAAACTGTAGGCATACCGAGACACTTGGAATGCGCCGGGTCCGTTGTCTGGGGCGAGGAAAGTGGRAGGCGGTTAGTGGGCGTCGTTGGGGTAGCTCACGCCGAGCTGCGCGCGTACGCCGTCGAAAAGCCGCATGGTGTTCAGGGAGTCCTCCAGCGGCATGACCGGGCTCTCGGTGAGGCCCTGCTGGATGCACCGCGTGACCTCCCGGAGCTCGTAAGTGTAGCCACGTCCCACCACCGTGAACTGCTCCGTCCGTGGCCCCTCGAAGCCGATCCGGACCAGCAGTTCCTTCGGGTTGTTGATGGAGCCCGGGCTCTGGAGGTAGCCCTTGGTGCCGGCGACGGTGGCCGTGCGGGGGCCGTAGGCCATCAATGACGAGGTCAGTTGGGCCTGGGCGCCGTGGTGGTAACCGAGCGTCAACGCATTCTGGGCGTCGACGCCGTCGTCGTTCAGCCAGCCCGTGGCGCTGACCGTTTGCGGGAACCCCAGGGTGCCGAGCGCCCAGAGCAGGGGATAGACCGTCATGTCCAGCAGGGCGCCGCCACCGTCCTTGGGTGCCCAAAGCCGGGAACCGGGCGAGTACGGCGCCGGAAAGCCGAGGTCGGCGCCGACCCATTTCACCTCGCCGATCTCGCCCGAGGCAGCGATCTCGAACGCCCGCTGCATGCTGGGCAGGAACCGGCTCCACACCGCCTCCATCAGGAAGACTCCGTTGGTCCGGGCCGCCGCGATCAACTCGGCTGCTTCCCGGGCATTGATCGTGAGGGCCTTCTCGCACAGCACGTGCTTGCCGGCGTTGAGGGCGGCGAGGGCTATCTTGTGATGGTGGGCGTGCGGGGTGGCGACGTAGACGACGTCGACGGCGTCATTGGCGAGCAGGCGGGCGTAGCCACTCGCGCCGTTCTGGTCACCGTAGGCGTGGACAAAGCCGTAGTCGGCCGCGAACGCGTCCGCGGCCGCCTGTGTGCGGGAGCTGACGGCGTACAGTTCCGCATCCGCCAGCAGCCCAAGGTCGCGTGTGACCGAAGCGGCGATCCCGCCGGTGGCGATGACGCCCCAGCGCAGCCTGGCGCCGGTGGCTGTGCGGGGATCCTGGTCCGGCTGGCTGAACAGCCACGGCTTTGCGATGAGGGCAGACATGGTGCCATCTTCTCACCCAGGGGCGGGCGGGCCGCAGTGTTGACGGCCCTGGCATGGCGGAGGTTCGACGCGGAGATCCAGTCTCACGAAGTTCAGCCCCGGCGGCTCGACGCCGGAGCCGCGGGCGGGCCCCCAAGGCCTGCCCGCAGCTCCGACGCCTAAGCCCCCGCAGCTCCGCCGCCGAAGCCCCCGCAGCCGGGCGGACCACAGGGGGTCGGCCGCGGCTGGAGTTCAGCAGCCGGTACTCAGCCGGCCGGTCCTCAGGGGGTCGGCCGCGGCTGGAGTTCAGCAGCCGGTCGGTCCTCAGCCGGTCAGGGCCGCCGCCGCACGGGTCCGGGCCGGTTCCTCCGTGAGCCGGCCCTGCTGGAGCCGGAAGCGCCGGTCCGTCTTGTTGGCCAGGGCACGGTCGTGGGTGACCACCAGGATGGTGGTGTTGTGGTCCCGGCTGAGCGTGCTGAGCAGTTCGATGATGTGCTCGCCGGTCTGTTCGTCCAGGTTGCCGGTGGGTTCATCGGCCAGGATCAGTTTGGGTTCGTTCGCCAGGGCCCGGGCGATCGCCACCCGCTGCTGCTCGCCGCCGGAGAGCCGGTTGATGCGCCGCCCGTGCTTGTCCGGATCGAGCTGGACCTGTTCGAGCAGCTGCCGGGCCCGCTCGGCGCGCGCCGCCTTGCGCACGCCGGCGAATTCCATCGGCAGCATCACGTTGTCCACGGCCGAGAGGTTCGGGATCAGGTTGAACTGCTGGAACACGAAGCCGATGTCCCGGCGCCTGTAGTTGGTCAGTTTCCCGTCGGGCATGCTGGCCAGGCTCACGCCGTTGACCACCACGTCGCCGCTGGTGGGCTTGTCCAGCGCACCGAGCAAGGAGAGCAGGGTGCTCTTGCCGCTGCCGCTCTTGCCCACGATCGAGGCCAGCGTGCCCTGCCCGAGCTCGAAGCTGACATCGTTGACCGGCTTGATGGTCCGGTCGCCGGACTTGAACGTGCGGACCAGGTTCTTGACTTCGATCATGGCTATTCTCCTCGGAGGACTTCGATGGGACGGATCCGGGCGGTGAGCAGGGCCGGGACGAGCGCGCCGATGATGGCGACGCCGAAAACTGCGGCGATGCCCGCGGCGATGACGCCGGGGGAGGCGCTCGCCGTCACGGAGGTCAGCAGCTGGCTGGCCCCGCCCAGCGGTCCGCCCGCCCCGCCCGGGAACCCGCCCCCGGGAAAGCCGCCAGCGCCGCCGCGCTGGCCGGTGGCCGCCGCGCTCGTGCTGCTGCTTGAACTGATGAGGGCGCTGGCGATGCCGCCGCTGGCAAGGGAGGCGACGGCGGCGCCCACCACGCTGCCCATGGCCACCAGCACGAGGGCCTCCAGCACAAACTGCAGGCCGATGGTGCGGTTCGGGGCGCCGATGGCCTTCAGGACACCGATCTCGCGGCGTCGTTCGCGGACCAGCATGACCATGATCAGGAGGATGATCAGGCCGGCGGTGCCAAGGGCCGCGACGAAGGCGATGAAGGAAATGTTCTTGACGCTGTCCAGCGAGCTGACGGCGGTCTCAAGGTTCCGCTGGCCCTGGGTGACGTCGGCCTTGTCGGAGCCCAGCGCCGTCTGCAGGGCGGTCTTGGCGGCGTCGACGTTTTCCATGCTATTGACCGTGACGATCATGGTGGAGAGTTCGTCCGGGAGCGCGGCGAGGGTCTGGGCGGTCGGCAGCGTCACGTAGAGCGCATTGTTGCCGAACGCGGTCCCGGCGTCGAACAGCCCCTGGACGGTGAAGGTTTTATCACCGATGGTGAACGTCGAGCCCACGCTGAGGCCGTTCTTGGTGGCCAGGGTGGTGCCCAGCAGGGCGCCGGTGGACGCGGCGGTGTAGTTGCCCAGGCCGGTGCCCTGCGTCAGCTGCAGGGCCTTGCCGGTGGAGTCCATCTCGGCGCCGATGCCCGTTGCCGTGATGGGCAGCGAGAACGCCGGCGCGGCCTGCGCGGTGCTGCCGGTAGTGCCCGAGGTGCTGCTTCCGGAGGCACCGGTACTGGCTTGGTTACGGTTGCCGAGGGTGCCGGCGTCGACGGCGGCCGTGAGGCTCGTGGTGACGGAGGTGGCCGACTGGCCGCCGGGGCCGCCTTGGCCTGTCCGTCCTGACGCGGCCTCGGCGGCCATGTCAGCGGCGTTGCGCAGGCGCAGCGCCTTGGTGCCGACCACGCTGCTGACGTTGGGGACGGCCGCCGCCGTGGCTGCCTGGGCGGACGTCAGCGGCTCGCCGCCGCCCTCGAACCCCTGGCCGCCGGCGGGGTTCACGGTCAGGACCGTGCCCACCGAGGCGTTCAGCTCGGCAACCTTGCCGGTGACGGCCTGGTTGGCCACGAGCATGGCCAGGGCAAGTCCAATGGCTACGGCCAGCACCGCCACCACAGCGGCGGTCCTGACCTTGTTTCGAAAGGCGTTGCCTACACTCCGGGCAAGAACGCTCACGGTGCTCCTAATTTTTCTTGGGTGTCTATGGGGGATCTCTTGCCGGACCCGATGCCCGGCGCTGGTCCCACAGTGGTACGGGCCGCTGTGCGAACCTCCCCGGGGAGCTATGGATCTGCTGTGAAGCCGATTGCCGCAGGCAAGGTCCCAGGCAATGTCACTGCCAAGGTCCCAGCCGGGACACCACGGCCGCGCACCACCGCCAACGCAAGAGCCCCGGCCCTCCCTTGCGGGAGAGCCGGGGCTCTGTACTCTGGTGCGGCCGGTGAAGCGGTCGCCCAGATAAGGAACTACTGCTTGGTGATCGGTCCGAGTACTGGATCGTTCTCGTAGGCCGTGTGGACGTTGTCCTTGGTTACGATGACCGGCTCCAGCAGGTACGCCGGAACAACCTTGACCGTGTTGTTGTAGGACTTGTCGTCGTTGATCTCCGGCGTCTTGCCTGCCTGGACGTCGTTGACCATGACGATCGAGTGCTCAACGAGCGCGCGGGTGTCCTTGTTGATGGTGGAGTACTGCTCGCCCGCCATGATGGACTTGACCGACTCAACCTCGGAGTCCTGGCCCGTGACAATCGGAAGCGGCTTGCCGGCGGCCTTGACGGAGGTCAGGATCGCGCGGGCAATGGTGTCGTTCGGGGACAGCACGCCATCGAGGGCTGCGGTGCCGTAGGTTCCGGCGAGGAGGGTGTCCATGCGCTTCTGGGCGTTTTCTGCCTTCCAGCCCTGGGTCACAGCCTGCTCGAAGCTCGTCTGGCCGGAGAGGACCTTGAGGGTGCCGTCGTCGATCTTCGGCTTCAGGACGCTCATGGCGCCGTCGAAGAAGACCTTCGCGTTGGCGTCATCAGGGGAACCAGCGAAGAGCTCGATGTTGTACGGGCCTTCCGGCTTCTTGCCCTTCATGCCGTCCAGCAGCGCCTTGCCCTGGAGTTCACCGACCTTGAAGTTGTCGTAGGCCACGTAGTAGTCCACGTTCGGGGTGTTCAGCAGCAGACGGTCGTACGCGATGATCGTTGCGCCGGCGTCCTTGGCCTGCTGGAGCTGGGTGCCCAGCTGTGCACCGTCGATGGCGCCGACGATGATGACCTTGTCGCCCTTGGTGATCATGGCGCTGATCTGGTTCTGCTGCTCCGAGACGCCGCCGTTGGCGAACTGCACGTCCGGCTTGTAGCCGGCCGCCGTCAGGCCGTCGTTGAACAGCTGCTCGGCCAGGACCCAGTTTTCGGAGGTCTTCTGGGGGAGTGCGACGCCGATCGCGGAGCCCTTCGGGAATGCTTCGCCTCCGGTGGAGGAACCGCTGGTGGTTCCGGTGTCGGAACGGCCGCAGGCTGTCAGCGCCAGTGCCGCAATAGCAGCGATTGCTGCTGCCTTTCCTGCTTTACCAATCATTCGCATTGCTTGGTTCACTTTCTTTCGGTGGTGTGCGGAGAATTGTGGGGTTGGGGAACTGGGGGGAGGGGATTAGATTCCCCTCGAGATGACCTCTTTGGTCTGCGTGGTCTCGTCGGCCTTGATCTCGCTGCTGCGGCCGAAGTTCTTCATCAGCATGCCGACGATCGATTTCTTGCCCTGGGTCTTGTTGTAGACGTCGAAGGCGACGGCGATCAGGAGCACGAGGCCCTTGATGATCTGGGTGAGGTCGGCGCCGACGCCGAGCAGCTGCAGGCCGTTGTTCAGTACGGCCATGACCAGGCCGCCGATGATCGAGCCGATCACGGTGCCCACGCCGCCGGTGACGGCGGCGCCGCCGATGAAGACGGCCGCGATGGCGTCCAGTTCCCAGCCGACGCCGTCGAACGGTCCCGAGGCGGTGGAGCGGCCAACGAAGATCATGCCCGCGAGGCCGGCCAGGAAGGACATGTTCATCATGACCAGGAAGTTGACCTTCTTGGACTGGACGCCGGAGAGCTCCGCAGCGTGCCGGTTGCCGCCGACCGCGTAGATATGGCGGCCGATGACGGTCTTGGAGGAGATGAAGCCGTAGACGATGATGAGGACCGCGAGGATCAGGCCCGGCACCGGGAAGGACGTGCCCGGACGGCCGGTGGCGAAGAGGTACGTCGCGTAGAGGATGGCACCGCAGACCAGCACCAGTTTGAGGACCATGACCCAGGCTTCGGGGACCTCGGCGCCGAGCTTCTTGGCGTTGCGGCGGGACCGGATCTCGCTGAAGATTACGAACGCGACGGCGAGCAGGCCGATCAGCATGGTGGGGTTGTTGTAGCCGGTCTTCGGGCCGAACTCGGCCAGGTAGCCGGAGCCGATGTACTGGAAATCCGCCGGGACCGGGATGGTGTTCGACTTGCCGACGAACTGGTTGGCGCCGCGGAAGATCAGCATGCCGGACAGCGTCACGATGAACGCGGGAATGCCGACGTAGGCCACCCAGAATCCCTGCCAGGCCCCGATCAGGACGCCGAGCCCGAGCCCCATCAGGACGCCGATGTACCAGGGCAGGCCCCAGTCGCGGATGAAGAGTGACACGCAGACACCCACGAAAGCCGCGACGGAACCGACCGAGAGGTCGATGTGCCCGGCGATGATGACCAGCACCATGCCGATGGCGAGGATCAGGATGTAGGAGTTGCCGTTGAAGAGGTTGATGACGTTGCCCGATGTGAGCGTGCGGCCCTCCGTGAAAATCTCGAAGAACACGATCAGCGCAACCAGGGCGAAGATCATGCCGAATTGGCGGGTGTTGCCGCCAAAGAGCTTCTTGAGCGCGTTCATTGTTTCAGTCCTTGTGTCCGGGGTGTTCGGATTGTTCTGGTTTGTCCCAAAGGGTCAAGCGGTTTTGCGGGCGGACGTCATGAGTTTCATGAGGCTTTCCTGGCTGGCTTCGTCCTTGTTCAGCACGCCGGTGATGGCGCCTTCGAAAATCGTGTAGATCCGGTCCGAGAGGCCCAGCAGCTCGGGCAGTTCCGAGGAAATGACGATCACGGCCTTGCCCTCGTTGGCCAGCTTCTGGATGATGCCGTAGATCTCGTACTTGGCCCCGACATCGATCCCGCGGGTGGGCTCGTCCAGGATCAGCACGTCCGGGTCGGTGAACATCCATTTCGCCAGCACGACCTTCTGCTGGTTGCCGCCCGAGAGCTTCGCGACGCCTTCCTCCACGGAGGGCGTCTTGGTCCGCAGCGACTTCCGGTATTCCTCCGCGACGGCGTATTCCTTGTTGGCGTCCACCACGAAGTTCTTGCTGATCTTGCGCAGGTTTGCCGAGACGGTGGTGGCCTTAATGTCGTCCAGCAGGTTCAGGCCCAGGGACTTGCGGTCCTCGGTGACGTAACCCAGCCCGGCGTCGATCGCCTGGCGGACGCTCCTGAGCTGCAGTTCCTTGCCGTCTTTATAGACATGGCCCGAGATGAAGCGGCCGTAGGAGCGGCCGAACACGGACCGGGCCAGTTCGGTGCGTCCGGCGCCCATCAGGCCCGCGAACCCGACGATCTCGCCCCGGCGGACAAAGAAGTTGGAGTTCTTGCAGACCAGGCGGTCCTGGATCTGCGGATGCCCGACGTTCCAGTTCTTCACCTCGAAGAGGACCTCGCCGATCTTCGGCTCGTGGTCCGGGAACCGTGATTCCAGGGTCCGGCCCACCATGCCCTTGATGATCCGGTCCTCGTCGACGCCGTCGGCCTTGACGTTCAGGGTCTCGATCGACTTGCCGTCGCGGATGATCGTGATCTCATCCGCGATCTGTTCGATCTCGTTGAGCTTGTGCGAAATGATGATCGAGGTGATTCCGCGGCCCTTGAGACCCAGCATGAGGTCCAGCAGGTGCTGGGAGTCGGACTCGTTCAGCGCCGCCGTGGGCTCGTCCAGGATTAGGAGCTTGACCGACTTGTTCAGCGCCTTGGCGATCTCGACCAGCTGCTGCTTGCCGACGCCGATCTCCTTGATAGGGGTGTCGGGGTCCTCGCGCAGCCCCACCCGGGCCAGCAGTTCGGTGGACCGGGTCCGGGCCTCGGCCCAGTTGATCACGCCGCGCTTGGTGGGCTCGTTGCCGAGGAAGATGTTCTCCATGATGGAGAGTTCGGGGATCAGCGCGAGTTCCTGGTGGATGATCACGATCCCGGCGTGCTCGCTGGCCCGGATGTCCTTGAATTCCTGGACCTCGTTCTGGTACACGATGTCGCCGGTGTAGGTGCCGTAGGGATATACACCCGAGAGCACCTTCATCAGGGTCGATTTCCCGGCGCCGTTCTCACCACAGATGGCGTGGATCTCGCCGGCCTTCACCCGCAGGCTCACATCGGCCAAAGCTTTAACGCCGGGGAATTCCTTGGTGATGGAACGCATCTCGAGGATTAGCGGATCACTGTGCGTGTTGAGGGACGTCATCTGCCCTTACGCCTCCAATGCATGACTTCGTTGTCCGCCCCTGCAAACCGCAGGGCCGTCTGATGGAAAAGTAAACTGGATCACAGCCCTTGTCGTCAAGTCTTTAACGCAACAGCCGCATAACGAAATGGTTAGTTTCGCCGGATTCCGGCGTGCTGGAAGACCAAAGCCGTGGCCCCGAGGGCCTCGGCCCGGTCGCCCAGGGATGACATCGTGAGGGTGGTTGTCTCGCCAATGACCGGCACCGCGTGGCGGATAAGGCCGCGCCGGATCGGGTCCAGCAGCAGCTGGCCAAGGCCCGCCAGGGGGCCGCCGACCACAATGACCTCGGGGTTGATCAGGTTCGCCACGTTGCCCAGCGCGCGCCCGACGGCGAGCCCGGCGTCGTCCACGACACGGAGCGTGGCGGAGTCCTTCTCCAGGGCCTTGCGAACGATGTCCCCGGGCGAGAGCGGCCGGTCCTCGCCGCGGCTCAGGAGCTCGATCATGGTGGTGGTGGAGGCGATGGTTTCCAGGCAGCCGCGGTTCCCGCAGCGGCAGATCAGTCCGTGCTCGTGGATGGTGGCATGGCCGATTTCGCCGGTGATGCCCACGTTGCCGTAGTACGGGACGCCGTTGAGGATCAGCCCCGCGCCGATGCCCGAGCCGATCTTGAGGAACATCAGGTTGCTGATGCCGCTGTGCGGCCCCCAGGTGACCTCGGAGAGGGCGCCCAGGTTGGCGTCGTTGTCCACGAAGACGGGGAGTTCCAGCGCTTCTTCGAGGCGTTTGAGGATGTTGATGCCCACCCATTCGGGCAGGATCGCGCCTTGCGCCACGGTGCCGGTGCGGCGGTCGATCGGGCCGGGAATTCCGACGCCGGCACCCACCAGGGCGCTACGTTCCACACCGCTGTCCGTGAGCAGCCGGTCCAGCACCCCGACGGCGGCCTGGATGCCTTCCTCGGCGTGGTGGCCCAGGGGCAGCAGGACGGACTCTTCGGCGATCACGTGGTAACTCAGCGAGGCCAGCACGACGCGCAGGTGGCGCCGGCCGAAGTCGATTCCGACGGCGACGGCCCCGTTGCTGTTGAGCCGGACGTTCAGGGCGCGCCGCCCGGAACTGGTGATCGGTTCAGTCGAGGCCAGCCCGGCGTCCTGCATGATTTTGACGATGTTCGAGACCGTGGCTGTCGAAAGCCCGGTCTGGCGGGCCAGTTCCGCCTGCGTGGATGGGCCCGCAAGGAGGCATTCAATGATCCGCTGCTGGTTCAAATGCCGGAGGGCGGACTGCGATCCGGGGTTCTTGGTTCGGCTCCTCGTTGAGCGCGTTGGTGAGGGCATGCTATGAAGCGTGACGCATTCACGCCTTGTAGTCAAGAAGTTAACGCAACGATAACGGCCGCGCTGCACGAATGCCGGGGAGAGGGCGGTCAGCACCCGCCGTCTCCGCGGCAAGGACGTTCTGCCCCGCTGGCACGCTGTCCGGGTGGAATTGCACCACACCCCGCGTTCCGGGCCGCGGCTACTCTGGTCGGGAGAGCCCGCCGCGCCCCGCGGAGGCGCCCGGAAACGTGAGGTGGTAATGGTGCTGCTGGCCCTGATGCAGGCGAACTCCGCCGTGCTGGACATCGAGGCGAACTGCGCCGCGGTGGAGGTCGCGGCGCGCAATGCGTCCGCCGCGGGCGCGCAGCTGCTGGTGACCCCGGAACTCTTCCCCGTGGGCTACGCGCCGCGGCGGCTGCGGGAGGCGTTCGATCCCGGCAGGTTGCCCGCGCTCCGGGAAGTCCTGGCCGGCATCGCGCGGCGCAACACCATCGCCCTGGTCTACAGCCTGCCCGCGGTGACGCCGGCCGGCGGGTGGCACATTTCCGCCACCCTGGTCGACGAGGCGGGCGAGGAGCTGCTCAGTTACGACAAGGTGCACCTGTTCGGCCCGGACGAGCGGGCCGCGTTTACGCCCGCCGCGGCTGCCCCCGGCGTCGTGGATTTCCACGGGCACAAAACGGCGCTGGTCATCTGCTACGACATCGAGTTTCCCGAGTCGGCGCGGGCGGCCGCCCTGCGCGGCGCGGACCTGCTGCTGGTGCCTACGGCACTCGCCGGCGGATTCGACGCCGTGCCGCAGGTGCTGATCCGGGCCCGCGCCCTGGAGAACCAGCTGACGGTCGCCTACGCCAATCACACCGGTTCGGAGGATGATTGCGACTTCCGCGGCGGCAGCATCGTCGCGGGCCCGGACGGCTCGGTCCTGGCCGCGGCCGGAGCGGGGCCGGAACTGTTGTTTGCCGAGCTGGGTGAGCCCGGCCGCGCCGCGGCAGACGGCATCGAGGACGCCGTGGACTACCTGCGCGACCGCCGCCCGGAGATCTACCGCTCCTGGGGAGTCTGACCGGCAGCGGACGCCTGACCTGCGCTGGCCGGTGCGCTGGACGCCTGACCTGCGGTGGCCGGGGTGGGCGGATCAGGCTCGGCCTGGTACTGCAGGGCGATCCAGAGTTCCGCGCGCGCCTGGGCCTGGTTGAGGTCAAGGCCCAGCAGCTCAGCGATGATGCCGATCTGCCGGCGGACGCTGTTTCGATGCAGTCCCGTGGCCTTTGCTGTGGCGTCCCAGCTTCCGTTTTCGCCCAGCCAGGCCCGCAGGATGCCGAGCAGGCTGGCGCGGCGCTCCGGCTCGAGGGCGAGCAGGGGTGCCAGCAGATGGCCCGCCAGCAGGGTGCCGGCAGCCGGTCCCAGCAGGCCGGCCACCGACCACGTCACGTCGTCCGCCCGGACGCTCCGGCGGCTCGTGAGAACGCGGTTGCGCAGTGAAGCGGCGTGCCGGTAAGCCTCCGGCAGGTTCGCGAAATCGGTGCCGCTGCCGATCACAAGGCGCCAGCCGAGCCGCTCCACTTCGGCGAGCAGGGCGTCGTCGACCTTTAGCCTGGTGATGGCGGCAAAGCCGTACTCGGTGAGCTCCACCAGCTTGGTGTCGAACAGCCGCCGCCACTCCAGCAGCGCCCGCACCGGAGCCTCGCCCGGTCCGCCCGGGGTCCGGGTGCTGTCCGGGGCGGCGTCAATCCGGACACCCTGCACGACCCGCAGCTGGCCGGACCGGGTGGAGGAGATGCTTTGGGCCAGCAGGTCCTTGAACCCGTTGACATGCCGTGCAGATCCTGAGGCCACGCTCTCCGGGTGCAGCAGCAGCGCCGTGGCCAGCTGGCTCGGGGCCAGGGAGCCGCTGATGCGCTGGCGGACCAGCAGTTCCAGCAGCCCGACCGCGGTGGAGACAACGCTGTTCTGGGCCGGGGTCAGCGGGGCGTCCGTGCCGAGGATGAGCGCACCGAGGTTGGCGTCCCGGGTGCTGCGCAGCGGATACCCGAAGACCAGGGACGAGCCCACGGCGTCGAACGAATCCATCTCCACCCGCGGACCGCTGCCGGCGAGCAGCCTGGCCAGCAGCGGCTGCAGGTCGGCGGAGTCAACTCCCGGCACGGTGCCGGCAGCGGCGCCGGCGCCCTGCGGGCCGGGGGAGGGGCCCGAACCGCGGGCGCGCACCCGCCCGTCGGCGCCGACCAGCACGGCCCAAACCGGGATGCGCTGGACCAGGGCCGCGAGGAGTTCGTGCTCGGGGCGCGCGGACAAGACCGCGCGCATGAGCTGTCGGCTGGTGTCGGCCAGCTGGCGGAAGGTCTTGGCGTTGTCCGACTCGAGGAGCCGGGAGAATTCCAGTCCCAGCGCGGCGAACGGGAGGCTCTCCGGGATGGCGACCAGGGTCAGGTTGTGCTGCCGGCAGGCCCGCACCACGGCATCGGGCACGGAGTCGAAATACGGCTCCAGGCCAAAGCCCAAGGCGCCCACGCGGGCCTGGACCAGGCGCCGCACGTAAGCGTCCACCGCCTCCTCGCTGCCGCCTCCGCCCACGAACGGCAGGCCGGCCGTGAGCAGGAACTCGCCGTCGAGCAGGTAGGGGGTGGGATCCTCCAGTTCGCTGGGCTCCACCCAGCGCAGGCGCTCCTGGCCGTTGCCGCCGTCGTGCACGACGGCCAGTGCAGGCAGCTGGCCCAGGAACTGCGCCAGCGTGACGAAGCCGAGCCGCTCCGGGTCCTCAGCAGCCACGGCCGCGGCCTCCGTGCCGGCCGCCCGGCCGGCGGAGCCCAAGTGCATTAAGTCTCATGAGTGAAGACTATAGGTCTTTTTGCACAACCTTGAGAGGTGGCTCACACGCCTAGGGTTGGTTCGGGAAACCGACCACTACTGAAGATAAGGACGTCAACGATGACTGTGCCAACTCTGATCGGCGAACGCCCGCCGGCGGAAGCCGCCCGTCCCGGGCTCACCGCCCAGCTCCTGCGCCGCAAGCCGATCGGACAGCTGGTCCGCGAGGCCGAGACCGGACACGGCGGCACGCGGCTGGTCCGCAGCTTCGGTGTCCTGCAGCTGACCATGATCAGCGTCGGCGCCACCCTGGGCACCGGCATCCTGGTCATCTTGGGCCAGTCGGTGCCGCTCGCCGGCCCGGCCATCTGGATCTCCTTCGCCATCGCCGGCTTCGCCGCCCTGCTCTCCGCCGTGTCCTACGCGGAAATGGCCGGCCTGGTCCCTGCCGCCGGTTCCAGCTACTCCTACACCTATGCCACCATGGGCGAGGGCATGGCCTGGATCTGCGGCTGGTGCCTGGTGCTCGAATACGCCGTCTCCGTGGCCGCCGTCGCGGTCGGTGCGGGCCAGTATGTCAACGAGGCCCTGGCGGTCTTCGGCCTGGAACTCCCGGACGCCATCTCGCAACCGCCGGGAGCCGGCGGCGTGCTGAACGTGCCCGCAATCGTGATTGTCGCCCTGGCCACCGTGCTGTTGGTCCGCGGCGCCAAGGAGAGCGCCTGGATCAACACGGCGATCGTCCTGGTCAAAGTCGGCATCCTACTGTTCTTCTGCGCCGTGGCCTTCACCGCTTTCAACGGCGGACACTTCGAACCCCTCATGCCGATGGGCGCCGCCGGCGTCTCGGCCGCAGCCTCCCGGGTCTTCTTCTCCTACATCGGCTTCGATGCAGCCTCCACGGCCGGCGAGGAGGCCCGGAATCCCAAGCGCGATCTCCCGCGGGCCATCCTGCTCTCCATGCTGATCGTCACCAGCATCTATGTGCTTGTGGCCGTCGCCGCCATCGGCGCGCGCCCCTGGGGCTGGTTCGACGGTACCGAGGCGGCCCTCGTGAAGATCCTTGAGGAAATCACCGGCCGGCCCTGGGTTGGCGTGGTGTTCGCCGTCGGCGCCGTGCTCGCCATCGCCAGCATCGTGCTGACCGTGCTGTACGGGCAGACCCGGATCCTGCTTTCGATGTCGCGCGACGGCCTGGTGCCCAAGGTCTTCGGCCGGATCTCGGCCCGGACCGGCACGCCGGCTGCCGGAACCCTGATCGTGGGCACCGCCGTCGCACTGACCGCCGGCCTGGTGCCGCTCGGTGCCCTCGCGGACGCGACCAGCATCGGTACCCTGTTCGCCTTCGCCTTGGTCAACGTGGCAGTCATTTACCTGCGGCGGACCCGGCCCGAACTCACGCGCAGCTTCCGCGTCCCGCTCTTTCCGCTGACACCGATTCTCGGCGCCCTCATGTGCGTTTACCTCATGGCCAACCTCGGCGCCGAGACCTGGGCGGTGTTCGGTGCCTGGATGCTTGTTGGCTGTGCCGCCTACTTCGGCTACGGCCGGAAGAACTCCAGGGTGGCTGCGCTGAGCCACGAGGACTACCTTGACCTATCAAGCCGCCACCCTGACAACACCACCACACACGAGGAACTGAAGGCAGAGATCTCATGACCATCGCCACCGAACTTCCGGCTCCCGAACCCGCTGCTGAAGCGGGCGCGGCGCCCGTCACCATGCTGAATCCGGACTTCCCGTTCAGCTACGACCACTACCTCGCCCACCCGGAGGGCCTGGGATCGGTGCCGCCCGAGCTTTACGGGACCGAAGTCGCCGTCGTCGGTGCCGGACTGTCCGGACTGGTGACCGCGTATGAGCTCATGAAGCTGGGCCTGCGGCCGGTGGTCTACGAGGCCGACAGGATCGGGGGCCGGCTGCGGACCGCCAGTTTCCCGTCCGCGCCGGGCATCGTGGCGGACCTCGGCGGAATGCGTTTCCCGGAATCCGGCAAGGCCTTCTACCACTATGTGGACCTGCTCGGGCTGCAGACCAGGGCCTTCCCCAATCCGCTGGCGCCGGCGACCTCCAGCACGGTGATCGAGCTCGCGGGCCAGAAATACTATGCCGAGACCGCGGCAGACCTGCCGCCGTTCTTCCGTGAGGTGGCGGACGCGTGGAAGGCCGCCGTGAACGACGGCGCCGGGTTCGCCGAGATGCAGGACGCCATCCGCGCCCGGGACACAGCCCGGATCAAGGACCTCTGGAACGCGCTGCTCCCCCAGCTGGACGAGCAGACGTTCTATGGCTTCATCGCCGGCAGCGACTCCTTCAAGGAAGCCGGATTCGCCCACCGCGAGGCCTTCGGGCAGGTGGGATTCGGCACCGGCGGCTGGGACACCGACTTCCCCAACTCGATCCTCGAAATCCTTCGGGTGGTCTACACCGACGCCGATGACCGGCACCGGCTCATCGACGGCGGCGCGCAGCGGCTCCCCGAGGCACTGTGGGAGCACGCGCCGTCGGGCATGGCCCACTGGCCGGACGGCACCTCGCTGGCCTCGCTGCACGCAGGCGCGCCGCGCGGCGCCGTGGACCGCATCGCCCGCGACGGCGGCGGCGACTTCCGGATCCGGGAACGCTGGGGACGCGAATCCGCCTACCCGGCGGTGGTGACAACCTGCCAGTCATGGCTGCTCTCGACCCGGATCCACACGGACGAGGCCCTGTTCCCTGCCGAACTGTGGACGGCGATCGAACGCTCCCACTACATGCAGTCCTCCAAGACCTTCGTCATGGTGGACCGGCCGTTCTGGAAGGACATCGACCCGGCCACGGGCCGCGAGGTCCTGTCCATGACGCTGACCGACCGGCTGAACCGTGCCACCTACCTGCTGGACAACGGTCCGGACCAGCCGGCCGTGATCCTGCTGTCCTACACCTGGAACGACGACGCGCTGAAGTGGCTCTCGCTCACCGCGGAGGAACGGGCGGAGCTCATGTTGCACTCGCTGGAGCAGATCTACCCCGGGGTGGACATCGCCAGCCACATCGTGGGCCAGCCGATCACCGTCTCGTGGGAGGCCGACCCCAACTTCATGGGCGCCTTCAAGGCCAACCTGCCGGGACACTACCGCTACCAGCAGCGGCTCTTCACGCACTTCAAGCAGGACGGGCTGCCGGCCGAACAGCGCGGGATCTTCCTCGCCGGCGACGACGTCTCCTTTACCGCCGGCTGGGCCGAGGGAGCCGTCACCACCGGGCTCAACGCAGTCTGGGGCGTGGTCAACCACCTCGGTGGCTCCACCCCCGCCGGGAATCCCGGACCGGGCGAGCTGCTCTCCGAGCTCGGGCCGATCGCCCTGGACTGAGCCGCGCCGGCCCCGGCGCTGTGCTCCTCAGGCGTTGTGAAGTTGGCGGTGCGCGCGTGCCAGTTCCTGGTAGTGGGCGGCGTTGTGCTGGACGCCGGCGAACTCCTCGTCGCTGAGCTCGCGCCGGACCTTGGCCGGAACGCCGGCCACCAGCGAGCGGGGCGGGATGACGGTGCCCTCCAGCACCACGGCGCCGGCGGCGATGAGGGACCCGGCGCCGATCACGGCCCCGTTGAGGATGGTGGCGCTCATGCCGATCAGGCAGTCGTCCTCAACGGTGCAGCCGTGGACCACGGCGCTGTGGCCGACGCTGACCCGCGCCCCGACGGTGCAGGGGAAGCCGGGGTCGGCGTGCAGCACCACGTTGTCCTGCAGGTTGCTGCCGGCGCCGACGGTGATGGCGGCGGTATCGGCGCGGACACTGACACCGTAGAAGGCGCTCGAGTTCTCGGCCAGGGTGGCGTTGCCGATCACGGACGCCGTGGGCGCGACGAAGGCGGAGTCATGGACGGCCGGAGTGGTACCGGCGAATGCGTAGAGGGGAGCCATGCCTCCAGCCTAGGACACACCGCCGCCCCCGTCAGGCGGGGGAGCGGAGTACTGTGAAGCCCTCGCCGCCCCAGCCCGAGGTGCGCGGGTCGCCGGCGCCGCGTGGGTCGGGTGCGGGGAGTATGACGGCGATCGGCGCGCCCGGTTCGGCCACCCGCCCGAGTTCGCGGACGACGTCGTCCCACTGTTCCGGGGGCAGGCCCGCAAGGGCATCCACCGCCCACACCGAGTCAAACGCGGCATCGGCGAACGGCAGGGAAACCGGTCCCGCCACGGAGGCTTCCAGCCCGTGGGATCGGGCGATGTGGATGTTCTCCTCGGACTGGTCAACACCGGTGAAATGGATGCCGGACTGCACAAAGTGCAGCCCGTCGGCGCCCGGGCCGCAATCCAGGCCCAGCACGCCGTGCCGGCCCTCGTTCTTCAACAGCGCCACAAACGATTCGAGCCGGTCCCTGCGGGAGGATTCCATAGCTCCAGTTAATGACCGCTTCTAGTTAAAGACAACCGTCCGGTTGCCGTCGAGCAGGACGCGGTGCTCGGCATGCCACTGCACGGCCTGGGCGAGGGTCCGGCCCTCCACGTCGCGGCCCATCTGGACGAACTGCTCCGCGGTGCGCCGGTGGTCCACCCGGATGACTTCCTGCTCGATGATGGGCCCCTCATCCAGGGCCGCCGTGACGTAGTGCGCCGTGGCGCCGATGAGCTTCACGCCGCGGGCATGCGCCTGGTGGTAGGGCTTGGCACCCTTGAAGGAGGGCAGGAACGAGTGGTGGATGTTGATGGCCTTGCCCGTCAGTTCGGTGCAGAGCTCGTCGGAGATGATCTGCATGTACCGGGCCAGGACTGTGAGCTCGATGTCGTGTTCCTTCATCAGGACCCGGAGGGCGTCCTCCGCCTGGATCTTGGTGTCCGGGGTGACCGGGATGTGGTGGAACGGGATGCCGTAGAACTCCGCCAAACTCTCGAGGTCGCGGTGGTTGGACACGATGGCCGGAATGTCGATCGGCAGGGTTCCGGAGCGCTGCAGGAACAGCAGGTCGTTCAGGCAGTGGGCGGACGTGCTGGCCATCAGCAGGGTGCGGACCTTCCGGCCGGCCGGGTTGAGGCTCCACTGCATCCCGAAGGCCTGCGCCACGGGTTCCAGCGCCGCCTGCAGCTCCGCCTGGGCCGCCGCCGTCGTCGCCTCCACCCGCATGAAGAAGGTGCCCGTTCCCTGGCTGCCGTACTGCTGGGAATCTGTAATATTGCAGCCCGCCACCAGGAGGGCCCCGGCGACGGCGTGCACGATGCCAGGCCGGTCAGGGCAGGAAAGAGTCAGGATGTAGGAGGCAGTCAGGTTCTCATCAGTCACGAGGAACAGCCTACCTGCGCTTCAAGGGCAGTTTTGAAAGGGTTTTGGTAGTGTTAACCCGTCGCAACTGGCGTTGGATGGCTAACCATCAGGGAGCGGCACTCACGAAGACCACGGATCGTACGCCTGGGCCGAGGGTCATGTCTTACCGGTCGGCAGCATCACCGCTGCCGCACCGTTGCTGGTGCCCGCACGGGGTGCCGGCCGCCGCTGTCGCGGCCCGCTGTTAAGGGGCCCGTAATCAAGGGGCGGCGCAACGGGCCAGCCGGTAGCCTGACCAATAGCCGTACCCGTTGCCAACCAGGAGTTCCTCGTGACTACTACCACCGCCACCTCAGCCGCCGTGAGCAACCAGCCGCTGGCCGAACTCGACCCTGAAATCGCCGCCGTCCTGGCCCAGGAACTTGGCCGCCAGCGCGGCACCCTGGAAATGATCGCTTCCGAGAACTTCGCCCCGCGCGCCGTGATGGAAGCCCAGGGCTCCGTCCTGACCAACAAGTACGCCGAGGGCTACCCGGGACGCCGCTACTACGGCGGGTGTGAATACGTCGACGTCGCCGAGCAGCTCGCGATCGACCGCGTCAAGGACCTGTTCGGCGCCGAATACGCCAACGTGCAGCCGCACTCCGGTGCGCAGGCCAACGCCGCCGCGCTCGCCGCCATGATCACCCCGGGCGATAAGATCCTGGGCCTGTCCCTGGCCCACGGCGGGCACCTCACCCACGGCATGAAGCTGAACTTCTCCGGGAAGCTCTACAACGTCGCCGCCTACCAGGTCGAGGAAGATGACTTCCGGATCGACATGGACAAGCTGCGCGAGCAGGCCATCGCCGAAAAGCCCCAGGTGATCATCGCCGGCTGGTCCGCCTACCCGCGGCACCTCGATTTCGCGGCCTTCCGTTCGATCGCCGACGAGGTCGGCGCCCTGCTCTGGACCGACATGGCGCACTTCGCCGGCCTCGTCGCCGCCGGACTGCACCCGAGCCCGGTCCCGTACTCCGACGTCGTGACCTCCACCGTGCACAAGACCCTGTCCGGTCCCCGCTCCGGCGTGATCCTGGCCAAGCAGGAGTGGGCCAAGAAGCTTAACTCCGCCGTGTTCCCCGGCCAGCAGGGCGGCCCGCTCATGCACGTAATCGCGGCGAAGGCCGTGGCCTTCAAGATCGCCGGCACGGAGGAATTCAAGGAGCGCCAGGAACGTGTGCTCGAAGGCGCCAAGATCATCGCCGAGCGCCTCGGCCAGGCCGACGTCGCCGGTGCGGGCGTCTCGGTCCTGACCGGCGGCACCGACGTGCACCTGGTCCTGGTGGACCTGCGCGACTCCCAGCTGGACGGCCAGCAGGCCGAGGACCTCCTGCACTCGATCGGCATCACCGTCAACCGCAACGCCGTGCCGTTCGACCCCCGCCCGCCGATGGTCACCTCCGGCCTGCGCATCGGCACACCGGCCCTGGCCACCCGCGGCTTCGGCGCCGAGGAATTCACCGAGGTGGCGGACATCATCGCCACGGCGCTGAAGTCCGGAGCTGCCACGGAGATCGAACCCCTGCAGGCCCGCGTGGACAAGCTCGCCGCCGATTTCCCGCTGTACCCGCAGCACGAGCAGTGGTAGGCCATGACTTCTTCGCACACCGCAGAAACGGCTGAAACTGCACGGATCCTTGACGGCAAGGCTACCGCCGCCGCTATCAAGGCCGAGCTGACCGAGCGCGTGGCCGTGCTCAAGGCCCAGGGCATCACGCCCGGGCTGGGCACCATCCTGGTGGGCTCCGATCCCGGCAGCACCTGGTACGTCGGCGGCAAACACAAGGACTGCGCCGAGGTGGGCATTACCTCCATCCGCCGCGACCTGCCGGAAGAGACCAGCCAGGACGAACTCCTGGCCGTGGTCCGCGAGCTCAACGAGAACCCGGAATGCACCGGGTACATCGTGCAGCTGCCCCTGCCCAAACACATCGACCAGGACGTCATCCTGGAGGCCATGGATCCCGAGAAGGACGCCGACGGCCTGCACCCGATGAACCTGGGCCGGCTCGTGGCCAACGTCAGCGGACCCATGAAATCCCCGCTGCCGTGCACGCCCAAGGGCTGCGTGGAGCTGCTGACCCGGCATGGGATCGACCTGAACGGCAAACGCGTCCTCGTGGTGGGCCGCGGCGTCACCATCGGCCGTCCCGTGGGTCTGCTGCTGACCCGCAAGGACGTCAATGCCACGGTCATCCTGGCGCACACCGGAACGGTGGACCTGCCGGCAGAACTGCGGCAGGCCGACGTCGTAATTGCCGCCGCCGGGCAGCCGCACATGATCAAGGCCGGGGACCTCAAGCCCGGGGCGATCGTGCTCGACGTCGGTGTCAGCCGGGTCGATGACGGCAGCGGCAAGGCAGTGGTCACCGGAGACGTGGACCCCGCTGCGGCCGACGTCGCCGCCTGGCTCTCGCCGAACCCCGGGGGAGTGGGGCCCATGACCCGCGCCATGCTGCTCGCCAACGTGGTGGAAACCGCGGAACGCCAATGGGCAGAGAAAAACCGCTGGGCAGAGGAACGCCGCCCGGGGCCCGCCTAAGGCTCCCGCGGTGGTTGGGCCGGCTTTCGGCGGGCCCAACCACCGCAGGATTCCGCACGTTCTACCGCCGGCCGGCATAACGGAACGGATACGTCAGGAGTTTTTACGAAAAGACTCTTTCATAGTTTGCGGGGATCCACTACCGTAGTGCGGGTGTCCGAACTTGCCTCTAAAGAATCACGCGCGAGCAGCCCCTCCGACGCCGCTCTCCCATACGTCATCACCGCCGAGAACCTGACCAAACGTTACGGCGACGTCACCGCCGTCGACGGCATCTCCTTCCGCGTTCCCGCAGGGGAAGCGTTCGGCCTGCTGGGCCCCAACGGCGCCGGCAAGTCCACCACGATGAAGATGATCGGCGGGGTCTCGCAGCGCACCTCCGGCAGCTTGAACATCATGGGCCTGGACCCCGAACAGCACGGGCCGGAGGTCCGCGCCCACCTCGGCGTCGTGCCGCAGCAGGACAACCTGGACGAGGAACTGAAAGTCCGGGACAACCTGCTGGTCTACGGCCGCTATTTCGGCCTGCCCATGAGCTACCTCAAGCCCAAGGCCGACGAGCTGCTGGAATTCGCCCAGCTCACCGACAAGGCCAACTCCAAGGTCGATGCCCTCTCCGGCGGCATGAAGCGGCGCCTGACAATCGCCCGTTCGCTCATCAACGAGCCCCGGATCCTGCTGCTGGACGAGCCGACGACCGGCCTTGACCCGCAGGCCCGGCACATCCTCTGGGACCGGCTGTTCCGGCTCAAGGAACAGGGCGTCACCCTGATCCTCACCACGCACTACATGGACGAGGCCGAGCAGCTGTGCGACCGGCTGATTGTGGTGGACAAGGGCAGGATCATGGCCGAGGGATCGCCGGCCAGCCTGATCCGCGAATACTCCACCCGCGAGGTCCTGGAGCTGCGCTTCGGCTCGGAGCGCAACGCGAGCGTCGGCGCGGAGCTCGGCGGCATCGGCGAACGGGTGGAAACCCTGCCGGACCGGGTGCTTATCTACGCCCACGACGGCGAGGCCGCCCTGGAGCAGGTCACCGCCCGCGGCCTGCGTCCGGTCACCTCACTGGTCCGCCGCTCCTCACTCGAAGACGTCTTCCTGCGCCTGACCGGCAGGAGCCTCGTTGACTAAGAAAGAGCAGCTGGCTAAGCCAATTCAGGCAGCGGGCACGACGGCGGGCGCCGCGGCGGCGGGGACGGCCCTGCGCGCGCACTCGCCGGAAGTCTCGGCCGCCCGTGCCCGCCGCTGGGGCGCGTTCTACTACGCCGAACAGGTCCTGCGGGTCATGAAGGGCTACGGCTGGACCATCGTGATGTACGGCGTAGGACAGCCGGTGGCCTACCTGTTCGCGATGGGCGTTGGCCTGGCCACCCTGGTCGAGTCCAACGGCGCCGGCGTCTTCGGCGGGGTCAGCTACCTGACGTTCATCGCGCCCGCCCTGCTGATCTCGGCCGCCGTCATGACGGCCGCCAACGAGTTCACCTTCCCCGTGATGGACGGCTTCAAGTGGCGGCGCGTCTACTACGGCCCGCACGCCTCACCGCTGACTCCCGAGCAGATCGCCGGCGGCCAGATCATCGCCGTGACGGTGCGCTTCCTGCTGCAGTCGGCCATCTACTTCGCCGTCGTCGCGCTCTTCGGCGCCTCGCCCGGCGCCTGGGGCTGGGTGTCGATCCTCATCGCCACCCTCGCCGGCCTGTCCTTCGGCCTGCCGCTCATGGCCTACGCGGCCACCATCCAGCACGACAAGGGCCAGTTCGCCATGGTCATGCGGTTCATCGTCATGCCGTTGTTCCTGTTCTCCGGCACGTTCTTCCCGCTGGACACGCTCCCGCTTGCAGTCCGCTGGATCGGCTGGATCTCACCGATCTGGCACGGAACCGAGCTTGGCCGCGTGGTCAGCTACGGGTACGAGGAAGAGCCGTGGCTCACCGTCGTCCATGTCCTCTTCCTGCTGGGCCTGGCGGCTGCCGGCTGGATCCTGACCAAACGCCAGTTCGCTAAAAGGATGGCCTCATGAGCGTCCTGACGGGAAGTTTCAACACAGGGGACCACAGCGTCACCGAAGCCGCGCGCCGCCGCCGCTTCGGGCCCATCTACTCCCGCAACGTCCGCGCCGTCGTCGCCCGCGGGCTCATGGCCACCAAGAGCAGCAACTGGATGGTCATGGTCTCCGGGTTCTTCGAACCCGTGCTGTACCTGATCTCCATGGGAGTGGGCCTGGGCGCCATTGTCGGGTCGGTCCAGGGCCCGGGCGGGCAGGAAATCAGCTACGCCGCGTACATCGCGCCGGCACTGCTGGCCGTGTCCGCCATGAACGGCGCCGTCTACGACTCCACGTGGAACGTCTTCTTCAAGATGAACTTCGCCAAGCTGTACCAGGGCATGCTCTACACGTCGCTGGGGCCGCTGGATGTCGCCATGGGCGAAATCTTCCTCGCCCTGCTGCGCGGGGCCATGTACGCGACCGGCTTCACGGCCGTCATGGGGCTGATGGGCCTCATCACCACGCCGTGGGCCATCCTGATGATCCCGGCCTCGGTGCTGATCGCCTTCGGCTTCGCGAGCTTCGGCATGGGGATCACGAGCTACATGAAGACATTCCAGCAAATGGACTGGATCAACTTCGTCATGCTGCCCATGTTCCTCTTCAGTGCCACGTTCTACCCGCTCAGCGTCTACCCGCAGTCCATCCAGTGGCTGATCCAGGCCATGCCGCTGTGGCACGGCGTGGAACTGCTGCGCCAGATCAGCGTGGGGGTGTTTACGCCGGCCACCGCCGTTCACATCGGTTACTACCTCGTCATGATTGCCCTCGGCGTCCTGCTCACCACGAGCCGCCTGCGCAAACTTTTCCTCAAGTAGCCGTCCTTTCAAAAAGGAGAACACATGATCGGAAAATGGCAGGCCCTCGTCATCGACTGTGAGGACCCGGACAAGCTCGCCGGTTTTTACCAGGAGCTGCTGGGGATGATCCGGGTGCAGGAGGACGAGGAATGGATTTCGATCGGCGACGCCGCCGACCGTCCCGCCGTCGCCTTCCAGCGGGTGGAACGGCTGGTCCGCCCGCAGTGGCCCGACGCCGAGCACCCGCAGCAGATGCACGTGGACGTGCTCGTCGGGGACCTCGACGCCGCCGAAGCCGAGGTGCTCCGGCTCGGCGCCACCAGCCTCGGCGCCGGGACGGAAACTTTCCGGGTCTACACGGACCCCAGCGGCCACCCGTTCTGCCTGGTCCTGACCTAAACGCTGGTCCTGACCTAGGCCGGGCGCCGGGGCGGCGTTCGCCCGGGGTGGAAGCGCAACGGGCGGCCGGCCCCGTTTGCGATAATGGGCTCATGCAATCTCTGGGTAGCTCCTCGTCCACGTCCAACGACACCACGGCCCGCGGCCGGTTTTCCATGTTCCGCATCAGCGGGCCGGGGCTGCTGGTCTTCATCATCGCGTTCGTGGTGGCCGTGATCTTCGCGGCCAACCAGAACGACGTCGTGGGCTGGATCGTGGCGATCATCGCCGGCTTCTGGCTGGCGCTGGCCTCCTTCGTCGTGTTCAGCATCCAGAAGGCCGCCAAGAAGGCCGGGGCCAGGCTGAACGAGGCCCAGAACGCGTTCAACGCCGCAGCCGGGCGGCCCCCGGCGGCGGGCAGCGCGGACCACGGCGGCACCCGCGTGGTGAGCGAAAGCCGCGCAGCGGACAGCGTCCGCGACATGAAGCTGGACCACTCCTTCAAGATTGTCCAGGTCCAGGTCCGGGTGGTCGAGCAGGAGCGGGCGAAGGGCGAGGCGGCGGACCGCGACACGATCAGCCGCGCCCTGGAGACCATCGAGATCACCGCCACCAACGCGCGGGACATGATCAAATCCTCGGGCGGCGATGACGCTCCCGTCAGCGGAACCATCATCGACTAGAGTGGATCGGGTGAGCTCGGCATTGAAGAAGGACCACCTTCGCATCGCGTCAGTCAACGTCAACGGCCTCCGTGCCGCCTACAAGAAGGGCATGGCGGAGTGGCTTGAGCCGCGCGAGGTGGACATCCTGTGCCTCCAGGAGGTCCGCGCGCCGGACGCGATCGTCGAGGAACTGCTCGGCGAGGGCTGGTACATTCTCCATGCCGAGGCCGAGGCCAAGGGCCGGGCCGGCGTTGCCATTGCCTCCCGGGAAGAGCCCCTGGCCACCCGGGTGGGGATCGGCGATGACTTCTTCGCCACGGCCGGACGCTGGGTCGAGGCGGACTACATCGTGCGGGACGCGGACGGGCAGGCATCACAGATGACCGTCGTGAGCGCCTACGTGCACTCGGGCGAAGCCGGCACTCCCAAGCAGGACGACAAATTCCGTTTCCTCGACGTCATGGTCCAGCGGCTGCCCGAACTCGCCAAGCACAGTGACCACGCGCTGGTGGTGGGCGACCTCAACGTCGGCCACACGGAGCTGGACATCAGGAACTGGAAGGGCAACGTCAAACGTGCCGGCTTCCTGCCGGAAGAGCGGGCCTATTTTGACCGCTTCTTCGGCGAGGAAATCGGCTGGAAGGATGTTCACAGGGGCCTGGCGGGTAACGTCGACGGCCCCTACACTTGGTGGTCGCAACGGGGCCAGGCCTTCGACAACGACACCGGCTGGCGCATCGATTACCACATGGCCACGCCCGCTCTCGCTGCTGCCGCAGTGTCAGCCGTTGTTGACCGGGCAGCGTCCTGGGACACACGCTTCTCCGACCACGCCCCGCTGGTAGTGGACTACCGGCTCTAGTCTTAAGGCTTCCACGAATGACCACCACTTCAACTGCGACCACTGTGGCCCAGGCCGGCGTCGCCCCCGACGCTCAGACAGCCACCGCCAAGGACGCCTCTGCGGCCACCGCGGCCCGGCACCGCATCCTCTCCGGCATGCAGCCTTCCGCCGACTCCCTGCACTTGGGCAACTACCTCGGCGCCCTCGTGAACTGGGTCCGGATGCAGGACGAGTACGACGCCGTCTTCTTCATCCCTGACCTGCACGCGATCACCGTTCCGCAGGATCCTGCCGAGCTGGCGCACCGCACCCGGGTCACGGCCGCGCAGTACATTGCCGGCGGCGTCGACGTCGACAAGTGCACGCTCTTCGTCCAGTCCCAGGTGCCCGAGCACGCCCAGCTGGCGTGGGTCCTGAACTGCATCACTGGCTTCGGCGAGGCGTCCCGGATGACCCAGTTCAAGGACAAGGCGCACAAACAGGGTTCAGACCACGCCAGCGTCGGGCTGTTCACCTACCCCATCCTGCAGGCAGCGGACATCCTGCTGTACCAGCCGCACGGTGTCCCCGTCGGCGAGGACCAGCGCCAGCACGTGGAACTCAGCCGTGACCTGGCCCAGCGGTTCAACTCCCGCTTCGGCGACACGTTCACGGTGCCGCAGCCCTTCATCCAGAAGGAATCCGCGAAGATCTACGATCTGCAGCACCCCACCGCCAAGATGTCCAAGTCTGCGGAGTCGCCGGCGGGGCTGATCAACCTGCTGGACGAGCCCAAGGTCACGGCCAAGCGGATCAAGTCCGCCGTGACGGACACGGAGACCGAAATCCGGTTCGACCGGGAGGCGAAGCCTGGCGTGTCCAACCTGCTGACCATCTACTCCTCGATCACCGGGCAAAGCGTCGACGCCCTCGTCACCGCCTATGAGGGAAAGATGTACGGCCACCTGAAGGCGGACCTCGCCGAGGTGGTCACGGAGCACCTGACCCCGATCCGGAACCGGGCCAAGGAACTGCTGGACGATCCCGCGGAGCTGGACCGGCTGCTGGGCCTCGGCGCGGACAAGGCCCGGGAGATTGCCTCGCTGACCCTGCGCGACGTCTACGCCAAGGTGGGTTTCCTGCCCTACGCCGGCGCCCAGGGAGCCCGCTAGGTCAATGTCCTCCGTCAGCAAAGTCACCGCGAAAGCCGCCACGTCGAACGGACAGCGCAGCGAAGGCATCAGCATCGGTGTGATCCTGAGGTTCCCGGCGGACATCGCCGAGGAGCTCCAGCGCTGGCGGGCATCCTTCGGGGATCCCATGGCCGCCGTCGTCCCGGCCCACATCACGCTGGTCACCACCACCATGACCAAGGACTGGGCCGCGACCCAACGCCATGTCCGGGACGTGGCACGACGGCAGGAGCCTTTCACTGTGACCATCGCAGGGACCGGGTCTTTCCGGCCGGTGTCCCCGGTGGTCTTCCTGAACGTAGAGGACGGCTTCGGGGACTGCGTTAACCTGCACCGCCAGCTGCAGTCCGGCCCGCTGGAGCGGGAACTGCCGTTCGGCTACCACCCGCACGTCACCGTGGCCCACGATGTCGCCCCGGAAAGCCTCGACGAGGCCGAAACGGTCCTGAGGGATTACAGGGCCACGTTTCCTGTGGCTAGCATGGGACTTTACGAGCACGATGACAACGGCATCTGGCAGCTACGGGAAGAGCTCGATTTTGGGACCAAACCTGATCACGACAGAGGCCCGGACGGCACCGCAGGCGCCCGATAAGCCGCCGCTCCCCACCGATCTGGCCGGGCTGAAACTGGAAGTCATCCGCAAGAGGGTCGAATGGGGCCGGACCCGGCGCTCCGGCGGCGGCATGGTCGCGTCCCTGATCGCGATGATGAACTGGCTCCTGGCCCGGCTGAACATGCTGCTGCCCCTGCGCGCATACTCGCACTACCTGCGTCAGCGTGGCCCGCTGTTGAGTGCCGGCATCGGCTTCCGGATGTTTTTCTCCATCACGGGCCTGTTGGCCACTGGGTTGTCCTTGGCCGGCCTCGTGCTCAGCGACCACCCGGCCCTGCTGGACCAGGTCATCAGGAGTGTGGCCGCCGCCGCGCCCGGCCTGTTGCAGGTCGACGGCAGCGAGGGGCTGGTTGACCCCTATGCGCTGCTGAACCCCACCAGTCTGGGTTGGGCCGCCGGGATCGCCGCCGTGGTGACGGTGTTCACGTCCCTGGGCTGGATCAGCGGCATCCGCGACGGTATGCGGAGCATGATGCAGCTCGGCCCCTTGGTGATGAATCCGATCCTGCAGATACTCAAGGACGTCGGCACGCTGCTGCTGATGGGGCTGGCCCTGGTAGTCAGCTCCGCGGCCTCGCTGATCTTCGGGACGGCCGCCGGATGGGTTACCGAGCAGCTGGGCCTCGAGCCGATAGTTGCCGGGCCGCTGACGACCTCCGTCACGATCCTCGTCCCGCTGCTGCTCGGCTGGGGCACCGCCCTGATCATGTACCGGGTGGCCGCCGGACTGAAGCCCGCCCGGCGCTCCCTGCTGGAAGGGACCATTCTCGCCGCGGTGGGCACCACCATCCTGCAGATCTTCAGCACCCAGCTGCTGGCCAGCGCGGGCAAGAACCCCATTCTGGCGCCCTTCGCCATCATCATCGGCCTGCTGATCTGGTTCAACCTGGTCAGCCAGGTCTACGTGATCTGCGCCGCGTGGGTGGCGATCCGGGAAGAGGACCTCAAGGCCGGGCCCGCCGCCGCGACCACCGGCTGGGGTGCCCGGCGCGTCCAGCCGGGTAAAACCCCGGTAGAGCAGCGGGCCCGCCGCAGGCCGCTGGCCGCCGCGTTCAGGCGTCGAGGTACTGGTCGGCCCACGCCGAAATAATCTTCGCCGCACGGGCCGCCTGGCCTTTGCCGGTCAGGAGGTGGTCGCTGCCCTCCAGCGAGACGAAGCTGCGCGGGTGGCGTGCCGTCTGGAAGATGGTGCTGGCGTTTTCGATCCCGACCGTATTGTCGGTGGGGGAGTGCAGCACCATGAGCGGCTTGTGCAGCTGCCGGATGCAGTCCGTCAAGTCCGCCTTCTCGAGATCCTCGACGAAGTGCCGGCGGATCTCCACCCGCTTGCCGCCGAGGTCCACTTCGGCGCTTCCCTCGCTCAGGATGCGGTCCAGGGCCGCGTCAAAGACGTGCGCCACGTGCTTGGGGGAGAAGGGGGCACCCACGGTGGCCACGGCCCTCAGCTCCGGGATCTGCCGCGCGGCGGACAGGACGGCCGCGCCGCCAAACGAATGGCCCACCAGCAGGGAAACCCGCCGGTCTGAGTCCCGCATGAATTCGGCGGCCTTGACGGTGTCGGCCACCTTGTGGCTGAAGGACCCCTCCGACCACATTCCCGCCGACTCTCCGAGCCCCACGTTGTCGAACCGGAGCATGCCCACGCCGTTGTCCGCCAGGGCCTTGCACATCCGCGACGCCGAGGGGCTGTCCTTGCCCAGGGTGAAGCCGTGCGAGAACACACCCCAGCCCTTGACCGGGCCCTCCGGCAGGTCCAGCACGCCGGAGAGCCGCTCGCCGGTGGAACCCAGGAACGAGACTTTTTCTGAGTGGGACAAAGTGTCCCCTTTCGTGTGAGGGCGAATCAGTGAGGGCGGAAACGACGGCGGCGCCCCCACCCGGAAGGTGAGAGGCGCCGTCGTCGGTAACTACTGAAGGTGAAGCCGTTAATGCGGGCCGGTGGAACCGATCCTTAGACCTTGCGGGACAGGATGGCCTGCTTGACCTCAGCGATTGCCTGCGTGACCTGGATGCCGCGGGGGCATGCTTCGGTGCAGTTAAAGGTGGTGCGGCAGCGCCACACGCCTTCCTTGTCGTTGAGGATCTCCAGGCGCATGTCGCCGGCGTCATCACGGGAATCGAAGATGAAGCGGTGCGCGTTGACGATCGCCGCCGGGCCGAAGTACTGCCCGTCGGTCCAGAACACCGGGCAGGACGAGGTGCACGCGGCGCACAGGATGCACTTGGTGGTGTCATCGAACCGTTCGCGGTCCTCGGCGGACTGCAGGCGTTCCTTGGTGGGCTCGTGGCCACGGTTGATCAGGAAGGGCATGACTTCGCGGAAGGACTGGAAGAAAGGCTCCATGTCCACGATCAGGTCCTTCTCCACGGGCAGGCCCTTGATGGGCTCGACCGTGATGGGCTTGGACGTGTCCAGGTCCTTCAGCAGGGTCTTGCAGGCGAGGCGGTTGCGGCCGTTGATGCGCATGGCATCGGAGCCGCAGACGCCGTGGGCGCAGGAACGGCGGAAGGAGACGCTGCCGTCCATCTCCCACTTGATCTTGTGCAGGGCGTCCAGGACACGGTCGGTGCCGTACATGGTGACCTTGAAGTCATCCCACGTGGCGTCCTCGGAGACCTCGGGGTTGTAGCGGCGCACGCGCAGGGTGACGTCGAAGGACGGGATTTCCCCGCCCCCGCCGACGCCGGCGGGCAGTTCGATCTTGGATGCTGGCTCAGCGAGTTCAGCGCTCATCTTAGTACTTCCTCACCATCGGCTCGTAGCGCGTAAAGACCACCGGTTTGGTGGCAAGCCGGATGCCGGCAATCGACTCGGCGGAACCGTCCGCCGGGGCGTGGTCATCCTTGTACGCCATGGAGTGCTTCATGAATTTTTCGTCGTCGCGCTCGGGGAAGTCCTCGCGGAAGTGGCCGCCGCGGGATTCCTCGCGGTGCAGGGCCGCCACGGTCATGACCTTGGCGAGCTCGAGCAGGAAGCCCAGCTCCACCGCCTCGAGCAGGTCCAGGTTGAAGCGCTTGCCCTTGTCCTGGACGCTGATGCGCTGGTACCGCTCCTCGAAGGAGGCAATGTCCTTCAGGACCTGGTTCAGCGTGTCGGCGGTGCGGAACACCTGCATGTTGGCGTCCATGGTGTCCTGCAGTTCCTTGCGGATCRCAGCGACCTTCTCGGTGCCGTCAGAGGTGCGGACGTGGTCCAGCAGGTTCAGCGTGTAGGCCTCCGGGTCAACGGGGAGCTCCACGAAGTCGGCAGTCTTGGCGTACTCGGCGGCGGCGATGCCGGCGCGCTTGCCGAACACGTTGATGTCCAGCAGCGAGTTGGTGCCCAGGCGGTTGGAGCCGTGGACGGAGACGCAGGCGACCTCGCCGGCGGCGTAGAGGCCCGGGACCACCGTGTCGTTGTCCTGGAGGACCTCGGCGCTGATGTTCGTGGGGATGCCGCCCATGGCGTAGTGCGCCGTCGGGAACACCGGAACCGGCTCCGTGTACGGCTCCACACCCAGGTAGGTGCGGGCGAACTCGGTGATGTCCGGCAGCTTGGCATCGATGTGCGCAGGCTCAAGGTGCGTCAGGTCCAGGAGGACGTAGTCCTTGTTCGGGCCGCAGCCGCGTCCCTCACGGACTTCGTTGGCCATGGAGCGGGCCACGATGTCGCGCGGGGCGAGGTCCTTGATGGTGGGCGCGTAGCGCTCCATGAAGCGTTCACCCTCGGAGTTGCGCAGGATCGCGCCTTCGCCGCGGGCGGCCTCGGAGAGCAGGATGCCCAGGCCGGCCAGGCCGGTCGGGTGGAACTGGAAGAATTCCATGTCCTCCAGGGGGATGCCCCGGCGGAACGCGATGCCCATGCCGTCACCGGTCAGGGTGTGGGCGTTGGAGGTGGTCTTGAAGACCTTGCCGGCGCCGCCGGAGGCGAACACCACGGACTTGGCCTGGAAGACGTGCAGCTCGCCGGAGGCGAGGTCGTAGGACACGACGCCGGCGACGCGCTTCTGCTTGTACGGCGTGCCGTCCTCGCGGACAGCGTCCTCTTCGACGGTCAGCAGGTCCAGGACGTAGTACTCGTTGTAGAACTCGACGTTGTGCTTGACGCAGTTCTGGTACAGGGTCTGCAGGATCATGTGGCCGGTGCGGTCGGCGGCGTAGCAGGCGCGGCGGACCGGTGCCTTGCCATGGTCGCGGGTGTGGCCACCGAAGCGGCGCTGGTCAATGCGGCCCTCGGGCGTGCGGTTGAACGGCAGGCCCATCTTTTCCAGGTCCAGGACGGCGTCGATCGCTTCCTTCGCCATGACCTCGGCGGCGTCCTGGTCAACCAGGTAGTCGCCGCCCTTGATGGTGTCGAAGGTGTGCCACTCCCAGTTGTCTTCCTCGACGTTGGCCAGGGCTGCACACATGCCGCCCTGCGCCGCGCCGGTGTGGGACCGCGTGGGGTAGAGCTTGGTCAGTACTGCTGTTCGGGCGCGCTGACCTGATTCGATCGCCGCGCGCATCCCGGCGCCACCGGCACCGACGATCACGACGTCGTACTTATGGACCTGCATACCAGACGCTCTTTCTCTCAAAATTCGCTATAAACCACCGGCAGGCCGCGCCTGCCCGGTGAAGTCTCGTGCAATCTGCGCCTGCGCTCGGCAGGCAAGATCAGTTGCCGTGACGGACCTCGGATTCCTGCCCCTACGGGCTCCTGTCCGCGGCGGTTCCGCCGCTACGGCTGAACCATTACGGCTGCGCCGCTAAGGCGCGGGGCAGAAACCGCCGGGAAGCTGGACGCCGTTGGCCACGGGGCACGGATTGAACGTGAAGATGACCAGGGTGCCCAGGATGATGATGACCGTGGTGGCCGCGTAGAGCACAATCTTCAGCCAAAGGCGCGTTGCGTCCTTCTCGGCGTAGTCATTGATGATCGTGCGGACGCCGTTGGTGCCGTGCAGCATGGCGAGCCACAGCATGGCCAGGTCCCAGAACTGCCAGAACGGGTCGGCCCACTTGCCGGCCACAAAGCCGAAGTCGATCGCGTGGATGCCCTCGCCGACCAGCAGGTTCACGGTCAGGTGGCCGAAGATCAGCACCACCAGCACGACGCCGGAGAGGCGCATGAAGAGCCAGGCGAGCATCTCGAAGTTGCCCTTGGAACCGCCAGTGCGGCGGTACTTTGGCTGGATCTTTCCACTACTGGGTTTTCCACTACTGGGTTTTCCACTACGTGGGCTTTGAATGGTTGCAGTCATGGCTTAGTGACCTCCAAGGGCGAGGGACAGGTGGCGGATGGAGAAGCCGACCATGACGACGACCCAGAGGCCCAGGACCGTCCAGAGCATCTGACGCTGGTACTTGGCACCCTTCTTCCAGAAGTCGACGGCGATGATCCGCAGGCCGTTGAAGGCGTGGAACACGATCGCCGCGACAAGGCCCGTTTCACCCAGGGCCATGAGGGGGTTCTTGTAGGCACCAATCACTGCGGTGTAGGCCTCGGGGGACACACGCACCAATGAGGTGTCCAGCACGTGGACCAACAAGAAGAAGAAAATCACTACACCGGTAATGCGGTGTCCAACCCAGGACCACATGCCTTCACGGCCGCGGTACAAGGTGCCAGCTGGTTTTGTYGGCACTGAATAAACCTCCCTGCAACACAGCGGCGCTGGCATGGGATCCACGCGGGGGGAACGCCTGCTGCGAGAGCACTCGTAAGCTCAAGCCTAAATCTAGGCTTCGCTAACAGCTTATTCAATTTGGGAACTCCTTGTTGACCGGCCCCGGCGCGGTTTTGCGTTTGTTTTGAGACGAACGCCACATTTGGCTGTGGTCGCAGGCGCCGGTAGGGCCGGATCCCGGCTCAATTCGGACCGAATTGGCCGCCGTCGGCTAAAGTAGCCGTGATGACTACAGACAAAGTGACAAGCCAGGATTCACCGCTGGACCGTTTTATTGCGGTCATTCCGGCGGGCGGAGTGGGGACCCGCCTCTGGCCCCTGTCACGGGCAGCAGCCCCGAAATTCCTTCACGACCTCACCGGTTCGGGCAGTACTCTGCTGCGCGCGACCTATGACCGCCTCCAGCCCGTCGCCGGCAAGCACGTGCTGGTGGTGACCGGCTCCGCCCACAGGGCAGCCGTCTGCCGCCAGCTGCCTGAGGTCCTGGAAGCCGACCTCGTCCTGGAGAGCGAGCCCAAAGACTCCGGTGCTGCGATCGGACTCGCCGCGGCCATCCTCCACGAGCGGGACCCGGACATCATCATGGGCTCGTTTGCCGCGGACCAGGTCATCAGCCCGGACGACCTCTTCCAGGACGCCGTCCGTGAAGCCGTCTACACCGCGGCCGCGGGGAAGATCGTCACCATCGGCATCAAGCCGACCCATCCCTCCACCGGATTCGGCTACATCCGTTCCGGCGCGAACCTCCACATCCCGGACGCGCCCAGTGCGCAGTCCGTGGTGGAGTTCGTGGAGAAGCCCAGCGAGGAAGTGGCCCAGGAGTACGTCGACAGCGGCGAATATGTCTGGAACGCGGGCATGTTCGTGGCCCCGGTCTCGCTGATGCTTAAGCACCTCGAAGCCAACCAGCCCGAGCTCTTCGCCGGCCTCCAGGAGATCGCCAAGGCCTGGGACACTCCGGAGCGCGACGCTGTCACGGCCCGGGTGTGGCCCACGCTGCCCAAGATCGCTATTGACTACGCCGTCGCCGAGCCCGCCGCCGCCGCCGGCGACGTCGCCGTGGTGCCCGGAACGTTCCTCTGGGACGACGTCGGGGACTTCGCCTCCGTGGGCCGGCTCAACAGCGCCAAGGAAGTCGACGAGGTCACGGTCCTGGGCGAGGGCGCACGCGTCTTCACCGAGAACGCGAGTGGCGTGGTGGTCTCCGATACCAAGCGGGTGATCGCCCTGATCGGCATCAAGGACGTCGTGATCGTTGACACCCCGGACGCCCTGCTGGTCACCACCAAGGAACACTCGCAGCGGGTCAAGCAGGCCGTGGATGCCATCAAGGCCAAGGGCGACACCGACGTCCTGTAGCCGGAGGAGAGCGGATCACGGCCTGTGCAATGTTCAGCAATCCGTAACGCGCCGTACCCGATGCCGCTATTCTTTGGCCGCTCGATAGAGTTATTCCGTGCGCAACTATTCGACTGAAGCTGAGCCCACGACTCTCGTGGGGCCGTGGCTGGAGCCCCTCCTGCCGGAGTTGATCGCTTTCCGCCGCGACCTCCATGCGCATCCGGAACTTTCGTTCAAGGAGTTCCGCACCACCGACAAGCTGGCGAAACGGCTCGAGGAAGCCGGGCTCAAGCCGCGCCGCCTCGAGGGCACAGGCCTGACGGTCGACGTCGGACAGGGTCCCATCGCCACCGCACTGCGCGGGGATATCGACGCCCTGCCCATCATCGAGGAAACGGGCCTTGAGTTCGCCTCGAAGAACCACGGCGTGACCCATGCCTGCGGCCACGACGTCCACACTGCCACCATGCTCGGGATCGCGCTGGTCCTGCAGCGCATGCACGAGGCCTCCCCTCTGCGCGGGACCGTCCGGATCATCTTCCAGCCGGCCGAGGAGACCATGCCCGGCGGCGCCACCTCGTGCATCGAACAGGGCGTCCTGGAAGGCGTGCCGCGCATCCTGGCGCTGCACTGCGACCCCCGGATCGAGATCGGCAAGATCGGCACCCGGATCGGGGCGATCACCTCCGCCTCGGACACCATCAAGATTGAACTTTCCGGCCGCGGCGGCCACACCTCGCGCCCGCACCTGACCGAGGAGCTGGTCTTCGCCCTGGCGCAGATCGCGGTCAACGTTCCCGCAGTGCTCTCGCGCCGCGTCGATGTCCGCAGCGGCGTGTCCGTGGTCTGGGGGCAGATCTCCGCGGGCTCGGCCCCGAACGCCATCCCGGGCAGCGGCTACATGGCCGGCACCATGCGCTGCCTGGACCGTGACGCCTGGCACGACGCCGGCGAGCTGCTCGACGACATCATCCGGCAGGTCGCCGAGCCGTACGGCGTCGATGTCCACCTGGAACACACCCGCGGCGTGCCGCCGGTGGTCAACTCCGAGCACGAGACCGCGCTGATCGAGGCCGCGGCCCGCGCCGAAATCGGCGAGGGCGCCGTGGTCCTGACCCCGCAGTCCATGGGCGGGGAAGACTTTGCCTGGTTCCTGGCCGACACCCCCGGCGCCATGATGCGCCTCGGCACGAAGACGCCCGGCGGGGAAGAGTATGACCTCCACCGCGGTGACTACATCGTCGATGAGCGGGCGCTGGGCCTGGGCATCCAGGTGCTCACGGCGGCGGCCCTGCGCACCATCCGCGACCTGTAAGCCGTTCCGCCCGGGCCCCTACGCCGGGCCTGCCCCGCTACACCCGGCCAGGACCGCCGCGCGGAGTTTCCCCACCTTTGCCGGCACGACGCCGGGACACGCCGGCGGTTGCGGGCCGACACGCCGGCGGCACCCGTCAAACATGGGGAATCTCGGCGGCCGCGGCTGGGAACGGTGCCGCGGCTGGCCCCCTGCACACCTGTTATCGGTTCCCGCTGTGCAATTCAGTTGTGTACAACTGAATTGCACGCAACTGGATTGTGCAGTATGGTGGAGGCATGACCACGTCAGAAGAGGCCCGCACTGGCGGCCCGGAAGCGCTCCGCCTGAACCGGCAGGTGTGCTTTGCGATGTACTCTGCCTCACGTGCCGCCACGGCCGCCTACCGGCCCATGCTCGAGGAGCTCGGCCTGACCTACCCGCAGTACCTCGCCATGCTGGTGCTCTGGGAAGCGGCGCCGCGCAGCGTGCGTGAACTGGGGGAGGAGCTGGGCCTGGACTCCGGCACGCTCTCGCCGCTGCTCAAGCGGCTCGAAGCGCTCGGCCTCGTCCAGCGCCGCCGCTCCGCCGAGGACGAGCGCCGCGTGGAGATCTTCCTGACCGACGCCGGCGCCGCCCTGAGCGCCAAGGCCAGCGGTATCCCGCAGCGACTGGCAGACGCCGCCGGGCTCACCGCCGCGGAACTGGACCAGCTCCGCGACACCCTGGGCCGGCTGACGAACGCGCTCCACGCCTCCCACTAAGCCCTTCCCCCTCCACCACCCTTCCCAGGCCCACACGGCCGACGTCGAAACCGCGGGAGGCGTGCCAACTCGCCGGAAATTTACGGCGACTCCGCAGGCTTCCGGCGAGTTCCCACTGAACCCCTTCTTCCCTCCGACAGAACGGAAACCCCATGAAGACCCTTTACACAGCAGAGGCCCTGGCCTCCGGCGAAGGCCGCGACGGCACCGCCATCAGCAAGGACGGCAAGCTGAGCGTCACCCTTGCCAGCCCGGTCGAACTCGGCGGTGACGGCGCGGGCACCAACCCCGAACAGCTCTTTGCCGCCGGCTACGCCGCGTGCTTCCACTCCGCCCTGCGCCTTGTGGGACGCAAGGAACGCGCCGACCTGACGGACTCCGCCGTCGCCGCCAAAATCCACTTCGGCGCCCTCGAAGACGGTGCCGGCTACGGTCTGGCCGCCGAACTTGAGATCGCCCTGCCCGCCGTGGACCGGGACACGGCCGAGGCCCTCGTGGCCAAGGCCCACCAGATCTGCCCGTACTCCAACGCCACCCGCGGCAACATCACTGTTGACATCACCATCTTGGAGGTAGCCGCATGAGCAACAACACCGAAACTCTCACCCTTCCCGCCACCACCCGCGAGATCCAGCTGGCGTCCCGCCCCCACGGCCGCCCCGTCCCGGCGAACTTCCGCCTCGCCGAGTCGGCGCTGCCAGAACTGCAGGACGGCCAGGTCCTGGTCCGCAACCTGTTCATCTCGGTGGACCCGTACATGCGCGGACGCATGAACGACGTCAAGTCCTACTCCGCGCCGTTTGCGCTGGATAGCGCCCTCGACGGCGGCGCCGTCGGCGAAGTCATCGCGTCCCGGGCCGAAGGGCGCGCTGTGGGCGACACGGTGGTGCACGGCCTCGGCTGGCGCGAATACGCCGTCGTCGATGCAGCGGCCACCACGGTGGCGCGCACCGATCTTGCCCCCGCGTCAGCATTCCTCGGCGCCCTCGGCATGACCGGGCTGACCGCCTACGCGGGACTGCTGAAGGTCGCGGAATTCAAGCCCGGCGACGCCGTGTTCGTCTCGGGCGCCGCCGGCGCGGTCGGCTCGCTTGTCGGGCAGATCGCGAAGGCCATGGGCGCGTCCAGGGTGATCGGCAGCGCCGGCTCGCCGGAAAAGGTGGCACGCCTGCTCGAACTCGGCTTCGACGCCGCGTTCAACTACCACGACGGCCCCGTGGCGGAACAGCTCGCCGCGGCCGCGGGTGAGCGCGGGATCGACGTCTACTTCGACAACGTCGGCGGCGAGCACCTCGAAGCCGCGCTGTCCGCCCTCACGGTCGGTGGCCGGGTGGCCATGTGCGGGGCCATCGCCCAGTACAACGCGACCGAGCCCACGCCGGCGCCGCGGAACCTCATGCTGGCGATCGGCAAGCAGCTGACGCTCAAGGGCTTCCTGGTGGGCGGCTACTGGCAGCACATGGCCGAGTTCGTCGAGACCATGTCYGGCTGGCTGGCCGACGGAACGGTCCGCTACGACGAGACGGTGGTGGACGGGCTGGAGAATGCCCCGCAGGCCTTCATGGACCTGCTCGACGGCGCCAACACCGGCAAGATGCTCGTGCGGCTGTAGCCTGACACCCGGCAATCGCCGTGCCGCCACATACGCCTCCGGCGCCGGTTCCTGCGGGGACCGGCGCCGGAGGCGTATGTGGTCGCGGCGGGCACCGGCTACCTCTAGGTAACAAGTTCTCAACAATCTGGGCATTCGCCGGGACGTGTGTTATCGGGACGTGGCGCAGGCCACTACAGTAGCTTGCATCAGTGCGCCTCGGCGCAGTGCTGCGAAATCCATCAGTGACAACAGAGATCAGCGGAACACCGCAGACAGACACTCATTGAACTTCCGTCGTAGCGCCTACTCTTTCTTCCTGGAGGAAAATTGAAGAACTCTCTGCGTGCCACCTTTAAGCGCGGATCAATGGCCGGCGTCGCCACCGCGGGCGCGGCTGCACTCCTGCTGACCGGCTGCGGAGCTGCCCCGGAGGCCAGCACCGCCACCAACACCGCCAGCAACTACCAGGGCTGCATCGTGTCCGACTCGGGCGGGTTCGATGACCAGTCGTTCAACCAGTCTTCCTACGAGGGCTTGAAGAAGGTCACGTCGGAGCTGGGCCTTAAGATGAACCAGGCCGAGTCCAAGACCAACAACGACTTCGAGCCCAACCTGCGCGCCATGGTCTCCGCCGGCTGCAACCTGACCATCACGGTCGGCTTCCTGCTCGGCGACGCCACCAAGTCCCAGGCCACCGCGAACCCGGACAAGCACTTCGCCATCATCGACTTCGGCTACGACACCCCGGTCGCCAACGTCAAGCCGATCATCTACGACACCGCCCAGGCAGCATTCCTGGCCGGCTACCTCGCAGCCGGCACCACCAAGACCGGGACGGTCGCCACGTTCGGCGGCATCAAGATCCCCACGGTCACCATCTTCATGGACGGTTTTGCCGACGGCGTGAAGTACTACAACGAGAAGAAGGGCAAGGACGTCAAGCTTCTCGGCTGGGACAAGGCCAAGCAGGACGGCTCCTTCACCGGCGACTTCGAAAAGCAGGACAAGGGCAAGCAGTTCACCCAGAACTTCCTGGACCAGGGCGCCGACATCGTCATGCCCGTCGCCGGTCCGGTCGGCAAGGGTGCGGGCGCGGCCCTGCAGGAAGCCAAGGCAGCCGGCAAGGACGTCAAGCTCATCTGGGTTGACTCCGACGGCTTCCTCACGGCACCGGATTACAAGGACATCATGCTCTCCTCCGTCATGAAGCAGATGGGCCAGGCCGTCGAGGCGGTCGTCAAGCAGGACAAGGACGGCCAGTTCACCAACAAGCCGTACGTCGGCACGCTCGCGAACGACGGCGTTCAGCTTGCCCCGTTCCACGACATGGATTCCCAGGTTCCGGCCGAACTGAAGTCCGAGCTGGACCAGATCAAGAAGGACATCGCCGACGGCAAGCTGAAGGTTGAATCCGCAGCAAGCCCGAAAGCCTAACTTCCTCCGCTAAGCGCCACGGCCCGTCCGGTCACCACCGCACGGGCTGTGGCGCTTTTCGTTGCGGCCCTTAGTGCCTCAGATCCCAGGCACTAAGCTGGTGCTGCAGCGCCCCTACGCGTCCGGACCAAGCCTTCCGGACACCTCGAGATTGGTCAGAGTTTTGAAACTTGAACTCAAGGGCATTACCAAACGCTTCGGCTCCCTGGTAGCAAACGATCACATCGATGTGGTTGTTGAACCCGGGCAGATCCACTGTCTGCTCGGTGAGAACGGCGCGGGCAAGTCCACGCTGATGAACGTCCTCTACGGACTGTACGAGCCCACAGAGGGCGAAATCCTCATCGACGACAAACCGGTCACGTTCCGCGGTCCCGGCGACGCCATGGCGGCCGGCATCGGCATGGTGCACCAGCACTTCATGCTGGTCCCCGTCTTCACCGTCGCGGAGAACGTTGCCCTGGGAGCGGAGACCACCAAGACCGGCGGATTCCTGGACCTGGATGACACCCGCCGGAAAATCCGGGAGATCTCCGACCGGTACGGTTTCGACGTCGACCCCGACGCGCTGATCGAAGACCTCCCCGTGGGCGTGCAGCAGCGCGTGGAGATCATCAAGGCACTGGTCCGCGACGCCAAGGTGCTCATCCTCGATGAGCCCACGGCCGTGCTGACCCCGCAGGACACCGATGAACTGCTGGACATCATGCGCCAGCTCAAGAGCCACGGCACCTCGATCGTCTTCATTTCCCACAAGCTGCGTGAGGTGAAGGCCGTTTCGGACACCATCACCGTCATCCGGCGCGGCAAGGTAGTGGGCTCGGCCGATCCCGGCGCCTCGACCACCGAGCTGGCCTCCATGATGGTGGGCCGGGCCGTGAGCCTGACCTTGGACAAGGCTCCCGCGAATCCGCAGGAGACCACCTTCGAGGTCAAGAACCTCACCGTCATCGCCCCCAACGGCCAGCACGTGGTGGACGGGATCAGCTTCGGAATCGCCCGCGGCGAGATCCTCGCCGTCGCCGGCGTCCAGGGCAACGGCCAGACGGAACTGACCGAAGCCATTTTGGGCCTGCACGAGCGGGTCCACGGCTCGATCACCCTCGACGGCGAAGAACTCGTGGGCCGCAGCGTCAAGGAGGTCCTCAACGCCGGCGTCGGATTCGTGCCGGAAGACCGGTCCCTCGACGGGCTGATCGGCACGTTCTCCATCGCCGAGAACCTGATCCTGGACCGCTACGACCAGGCGCCGTTCGCCAAGGGCATCAGCATGAGCCCGGCCAAGGTCCTGGAGAACGCCAAGACCCGGATCGCGGAATTCGACGTCCGCACCCCGTCCGGCTCACTGGCAGCCGGCACCCTGTCCGGCGGCAACCAGCAGAAGGTCGTCATGGCCCGGGAGCTCTCCCGGCCGTTGCGGCTCTTCATCGCCTCCCAGCCCACCCGCGGCGTGGACGTGGGCTCCATCGAGTTCCTGCACAAGCGGATCGTCGCGGAGCGGGACCACGGCACGCCCGTCATGATCGTCTCCACCGAACTGGACGAGGTGATTGAACTCGCCGACCGGATCGCCGTGCTGTACAAGGGCCGGCTGGTCGGGATCGTCCCGGCCGGCACCGGGCGTGACGTCCTGGGCCTGATGATGGCCGGCGTTTCCCCGGACGAGGCCCAGGCCGACGCCGCAGGCAGGCACTCGGCCCGATCCCTTTCTGAAAACCCGGCCGCGAACGCAGCAGAAAACCCGGCCGGCACCCCGGCCGAAAAACCCGCAACGAAGCCGGCCATGAACCCGGCCCCCGCCGCCCCGTCCGTGCAGGAGCCCGGCTCCGGCGCCGTAGGAGACCCCCATGAGTGAGAACACCGAGCCGCGGTCCGCGGCCGCACCGGACCCGGACCAACTTCCGGCATCGCAGGCCACCGACGTGGAGCCTGAACCGCTCGAGGATGATGCAGACTTCGTCACCTCGCTGGACACCGCGGGAGGCGCCCACCAGCCATCGGCCGTTCCGGTCTCGACCCAGAGCGGAGCTCTTCCGGGTGCCCCGGAAGAGGAGTCGCTGCTGCGCAAGATCTTCACCGGCAACGGCATAGTGACCATCCTGGCGGTGCTGCTCGCGCTGATCCTGGGCGGTCTGCTCATCGCCATGACGGACAAGGTTGTCGGCACCACGGCGGGCTATCTCTTTGCCCGGCCCAGTGACTTCCTCCTCGCCGTCTGGTCCGCCGCCACCGATTCCTACGTCGCCCTCTTCCAGGGCGCGGTCTTCAACCCCCGCGGGAACGGCGTGGCCGGACAGTTCGCCCCCCTCATGGAGACGCTGACCATCGCCACCCCGCTGATCACCGCCGGCCTCGGCGTCGCCCTGGCCTTCCGCGCGGGCCTGTTCAACATCGGTGCGCAGGGCCAGATCATCATGGCCGGCATCCTCGCCTCGTGGGTCGGCTTCGCGCTGCACCTGCCGCTGGGGATACACCTGCTGCTGGTCCTGGTGGCCGGCGTCATCGGCGGCGCCGTGTGGGGCGGCATCGTCGGCGTGCTCAAAGCCCGGACCGGCGCCCACGAGGTCATCGTGACCATCATGTTCAACTACATCGCACTCTATTTCCTGCGCTACCTGCTCGACACGGACTTGTTCCAGCGTCCGGGGGCGGACACACCGATATCGCCCATCGTGGACCCCAGCGCCGCGTACCCGCTGATCTTCGGCAGCCAGTACCGGCTGCACCTGGGATTCCTGCTGGCCATCGCGGCCACCGTGTTTGTTTCGTGGCTGCTGAACCGCTCCACGCTCGGTTTCGAATTCCGTGCCGTCGGGGCCAACCCCAAGGCAGCCCTGACCGCCGGCATCAACGTCTCCCGGGCCACCATCCTGGTGATGACCATTGCCGGTGGCCTGGCCGGCCTGGCCGGCGTGGCACAGGTGGCGGGCACCGAAAAGGTCCTGACCGACGGTGTCGCGGCAACCTACGGCTTTGACGCCATCACGGTCGCGCTGCTGGGACGGTCCTCGCCATGGGGCACCTTCGCCGCCGGCCTGCTGTTCGGGGCCTTCCGCGCAGGCGCCGTCCAGATGCAGATCCAGACCGGAACTCCGATCGACATCGTGCTCGTGGTCCAGTCGCTCATCGTGCTGTTCATCGCGGCGCCGCCGCTGGTCCGGGCGATCTTCGGACTCAACCCGCGCAAGAAGAAGGCCGCGATCGCCGGCAAAACCAAGCAGGCCGCAACCACCGGAGGTGCCGCATGAGCACAACAGCAACCTCGCCCGTTGAAGGAAAACCACAGCCGGAGAAGAACCACAGGCCGACGGTGTCCGCCAAGCCCGTGACTTGGAAGTTGCCGGTCACGCTTGCGGTTCTGGCCACCATCGCCTTCATCTTCTTCGGACTGCTGGGCCCGCAGGCGAACGCCAAGTTCGGGGTTTCATCCAGCGGAGACTTCTTCCAGCTCCCGGYGATCGAAGTACCCGCGTTCCTGTCCGGCATGGTGCTCTCCCTGATCCTGCTGGTCCTCGCGGGCTACGCCCTGGTCCTGAAGGCGAGAGCGAACCGGCGGCCCCCGCGCTGGGTGCCGGCCGTGTTCACCGTCGTTTTCGTGGTCGCCTTCCTGATCTGGGTGGTGGGCGGCGCCCGGACCCCCAGTATTTCGCTGGCAGGCCTCATCGCCGGATCCGTGACCCTCGCCGTGCCGATCGTATTCGGCTCCCTCTCAGGTGTGCTGTGCGAACGCGCCGGCGTCGTTAACATCGCCATCGAAGGCCAGCTCCTGGGTGGTGCCTTCACGGCCGCGCTCGTCGCCAGCCTGACGCACAACCCCTACCTGGGCCTGCTTGCGGCGGCCGTGGCGGGCGCCCTTGTGTCGGTGGTGCTGGCAGTGTTCAGCATCAAGTACGTGGTCAACCAGATCATCGTCGGCGTCGTGCTCAACGTCCTGGTCTCCGGGCTCACCGGCTTCCTGTTCACCACGGTGATGCAGTCGGACCCCGAGAAATACAACTCGCCCGCCGAGCTGCCCATCATCGATATCCCGGTCCTGTCCAGCATCCCCGTGATCGGGCCCATCCTCTTCAAACAGTCCGTGGTGGGCTACCTGATGTACGTGGCAGTCATCGTGATCTGGGTCGCACTGTTCAAGACGAAGTGGGGCCTGCGCGTCCGTGCCGTGGGCGAGCACCCGCAGGCGGCCGACACCCTGGGCATCAAGGTCAACGCGACCCGCTTCTGGAACGTCACTCTTGGCGGCGCCGTCGCCGGGATCGGCGGATCGTTCTTCACCCTCGTGGCGATCGACAGCTTCACCAAGGAAATCTCCGGCGGCCGCGGCTTCATTGCCCTCGCCGCCATGATCCTGGGCCGCTGGAACCCGATCGGGGCGTTCTTCGCGGCGCTGCTGTTCGGCTTCGCCGACAACCTGCAGAGCATCGTGACGATCATCGGCACCCCGGTGCCGAGCCAGTTCATGGCCATGCTGCCGTACGTGGTGACCGTGTTTGCCGTGGCCGGGCTCGTCGGCCGCTCCCGGCCGCCGGCCGCTGACGGCATACCGTACATCAAGGGCTGAGAATGGACAGCACCGACGTCGACTGGGCTGCACTCGAAGCCGCGGCAGTCTCCGCCATGAAGAACGCCTATGCGCCGTATTCGAAGTTTCCGGTGGGGGCCGCGGCCCTCACCGGAGACGGGCGGATCGTCAGCGGCTGCAATGTCGAAAACGCCAGCTACGGGCTGACACTGTGCGCCGAGTGCGCCCTGGTGGGCAACCTGCAGATGACCGGCGGGGGACGGCTGCGCGCCTTCTACTGCGTCGACGCCGGCGGGAATGTCCTCATGCCGTGCGGGCGCTGCCGCCAGCTGCTCTACGAATTCCGGGCTCCGGACATGGAGCTCATGACCACGCAGGGAATCAAGACCATGGACCAGGTCCTTCCCGATGCCTTTGGCCCCCAACACCTGGAGGAACCCCGGTGACACAAACGACACAGAACCCCAACAACAGTGAAGCGTTCGACGCCGTCGACATCATCCGCATCAAGCGGGACAAGGGTGTGCTCAGCCCGGCCCAGATCGACTGGACAATCGACGCGTACACCCGCGGCGCCATCGCCGACGAACAGATGGCCGCCCTGAACATGGCCATCCTGCTCAACGGCATGGACCGGGCCGAGATCTCCCGCTGGACGGCGGCCATGATCGCCTCCGGCGAGCGGATGGACTTCTCCAGCCTGCGGCGGCCCGACGGCGGCGTGAAGGCGACGTCGGACAAGCACTCCACCGGCGGCGTCGGGGATAAGATCACCCTGCCGCTGGCTCCGCTGGTGGCGGTGTTTGGCGTGGCAGTGCCGCAGCTCTCGGGCCGCGGCCTCGGCCACACCGGCGGCACCCTGGACAAGCTCGAGGCCATCCCGGGCTGGCGTGCGGCCCTGAGCAATGACGAAATGATGGCCCAGCTCCAGGACGTCGGCGCGGTCATTTGCGCGGCCGGGGCCGGGCTGGCCCCGGCGGACAAGAAGCTCTACGCGCTCCGCGATGTCACCGGAACCGTGGAGGCCATCCCGCTGATCGCCTCCTCGATCATGAGCAAGAAGATCGCCGAAGGCACCGGCTCGCTGGTGCTCGACGTCAAGGTGGGCAGCGGCGCGTTCATGAAGGACGAGGCGCGCGCCCGCGAACTGGCCGAAACCATGGTGGCCCTGGGCAAGGACGCCGGCGTCAACACGGTGGCACTGCTTACCAACATGAACACGCCGCTGGGCCTGACCGCGGGCAACGCGATCGAGGTCGAGGAATCCGTGGAGGTCCTCGCCGGCGGAGGCCCGGACGACGTCGTCGAACTCACCGTCCGGCTCGCGGAGGAAATGCTGGCGTGTGCCGGCATCCGCGACGCCGATCCCCGGGCAGCACTCCGGGACGGCCGGGCTATGGACGTCTGGAACCGGATGATTGAGGCCCAGGGCGGAGACCCGCGCGCCAAGCTCCCGGTCGCCAAGGAATCCGAGGTCATCTACGCCCCGGCCGACGGCGTCCTGGTGGAGCTCGACGCGATGGCCGTCGGCGTCGCTGCCTGGCGGCTCGGCGCCGGGCGCGCCCGCAAGGAGGACCAGGTCCAGGCCGGTGCCGGGGTGCGGATGCACGCCAAGCCCGGCGCCACGGTCAAGGCGGGCGAACCGCTCATGACCCTGCTGACGGACACACCGGAGAAGTTCGAGCGTGCCAAGGAAGCGCTCGAACACGCCGCCGTGATCGCCCCCGAGGGCTCCCGGCCCGCCCAGAAGCTCATCATCGACCGCATCGCCTAACCCCGTTGCCCTATCCCTTATGGCGCCCAAACCCTGGGGATAACAGCCGTACGTGATGGGGCAACGGCGGCCGGAGCCGGCGGTACACTAACTCCACAAGACTGACTCCACAGCAGTACCCTTGGCGCAGGCCCGGCTCCGGCCGAGCCTGCGCTTGGATCGATCTGGCCCCGCCGCGCGTTAGGAAGCTGTGCAGGCAATCAACGACTTCATCCTCGCCGCCGCAGGGCAACCCTGGGTCCTCGTCCTGGTTTTCGCCTGCTGCGTGATCGACGGCTTCTTCCCCCCGATTCCGAGCGAATCGGTGGTGGTGGGCCTGGCTGCAGTCGCCGCCACGGCGGGCGTCCCCAACCCTCTGCTCCTGATCGCAACGGCTGCCGCAGGGGCACTGGTGGGCGACAACATGGCCTACCTGATCGGCCGCGGGACCGGAACCCGGCGCTGGGCGTGGCAGCGCGGCCCGCGCATGCAGGCGGCCTTCCGCTGGGCCGGCCGGGAACTGCGGAAACGGCCTGCCTCACTGATCCTTGTGGCGCGCTTCGTCCCGATCGGGCGGGTGGCCGTTAACCTGACCGCCGGTGCCACCCATTACCCGTGGCGCAGATTCGTCAGCCTGACGGTGCTCTCGGCGCTGCTGTGGGCCAGCTACTCGGTGGGGATCGGCCTGACTGTTGGTCCGTGGTTTGAGAAAAACCACGTGCTGGGAGCGGCCATTGCCATCGTCTGCGCGATCGTCCTGGGCGTCGTCCTGGACCGCGTGATCAGCAGGGTGCGCGGCCGCGCACCGGAGGAACAGACGCATTCCGTGCCGCCCGCCGAGTCCTAGGCGGATTGGGCCCGCCCATGGGACACTTAGGAGCGATTTGGGTCACGTTTGTTGGCCGCACGTCGTGCAAAGTTTCGTTCATAGTTCTACCCACTGTCATCGCGAGTACGTTACGGCTTAGTTGTCCGTTCCCAGTCATCAAGGAGCACCACCTGCATGGAGTTCATTAACGAGGCCGTGCTCCATGCCGCTGGCCAGTGGTGGATCTACCCCCTCCTGCTGGTTTTTTTCTTCGTGGACGGCTTCGCGATGGTGGTCCCCAGCGAGACCCTGATCGTTGCCCTAGCGGCGTACTCCGTGCACAGCGGCCAGCCCAACCTGTGGATCCTGGGCCTCACGGCGCTCGTGGGAGCCATGGCCGGCGACAACATGGCCTACATGCTCGGCCGCAAGATTGGCCTCGAGCGGTTCCGCTGGATGCGCAAGCCAAAGGTCCAAAAGGTGTTCGGTTGGGCCCACTACGAACTCGAGAAGCGCGGCGCCGTCCTGATCTTCACCGCCCGGTACATTCCGTGGGGCCGTGTCGCGGTCAACTACGTGGCAGGCACGACGGCGTTTCCGCACCGCCGGTTCTTCTTCCTGGACGGCTTCGCCTGCCTGACGTGGGTCGCCTACTCCATCGGCATCGGCGTCCTGGCCAGTTCCTTCCCGTGGCTGCACCACAACCCGTTGCTCAGCGCGGGCATCGCGGTGGTATTCGCCATTGTGCTCGGTGTCCTCATCGACCATCTCCTGCGCTGGTGGCACAAGCGCCTGGGCCGCCACGACACCCGTCCGGTCCCGTCTGAGACCGAATACGTCGCCGAACCCGCCTCCGGTGAGCGTGCTTCCGAGCTGCACGGCACGATGCTGGCCGGTCCGTCCGCTGAGTCCGGAGCGTCCGGAAAGTAGCTTCCGGCGCCCGGCGACCCTATGGTTGGAACGTGACTGAGACTATTCCTGACGCTGCCCCCGACCTCGACTTCGACCTGAAGGGCCTTCCCAAGGTTTCCCTTCACGACCACCTGGACGGCGGACTCCGCCCGGCCACCATCATTGAACTTGCTGAGGCCGTCGGCCACACGCTGCCGTCCACGGACCCCGTCGCCCTGGGGGAGTGGTTCCGCGAATCCGCCGACTCCGGTTCCCTGGTCCGCTACCTGGAGACTTTCGACCACACCATCGCCGTGATGCAGACCAAGGAGGGCCTGTTCCGCGTCGCGAAGGAATTCGTCGAAGACCTGGCCGACGACGGCGTCGTGTACGGCGAGGTGCGCTGGGCACCCGAACAGCACCTGCAGAAGGGCCTGAGCCTGGACGACGTGGTCGAAGCCGTGCAGGCCGGCCTCGAGGCTGGAGTGGACGCCGTGGCAGAGACCGGCCGCGATATCCAGGTGGGTCAGCTCATCACCGCCATGCGCCACGCCGACCGCGGCCAGGAGATCGCCGAACTGGCCGTCCGCCACCGCAACAACGGCGCCGTCGGCTTCGACATCGCCGGCGCCGAGGACGGCTTCCTGCCGTCCCGCTTCAAGGACGCCTTCACCTACCTGGCCCAGCACAACTTCCCGGCCACCGTCCACGCCGGCGAAGCCGCCGGTCTGGAAAGCATCCAGTCGGCCCTCGTTGACGGCCGGGCCCTGCGCCTGGGCCACGGCGTCCGTATCGCCGAGGACGTCACGATCGAATTCGAAGAGGACGAAGAGGCCGCCGCCGCCGAAGGCTTCGACGACTCCGTCAACGACACCATCGGCATGGTGACCCTGGGCGAGCTCGCCAGCTGGGTGCGGGACCGTGGCATCGCCCTGGAGATCTGCCCCTCCTCCAACCTGCAGACCGGCGCCATTGCCGGTTTCGGTGAGGGCATCGAAAGCCACCCGCTGGACATGCTCTACCAGCTCGGCTTCAACGTCACCATCAACACCGACAACCGGCTCATGAGCGGCGTGACGCTGACCGACGAGTTCGAACTCCTGGTTGAGACGTTCGACTACGACCTCGATGACCTGCTGGAGCTGACGCTGAACGCGGCCGAGGCCGCCTTCCTGCCGCTCGAGGAGAAGGAAGCCCTGGTCGAATACATCAACGAGGCCTACTCCGATCTTGGCTAACGAGGACACATCACCCGTCCAGAGGCTCGCTGGGCCCACAGCGGCAGGGGTCCCCGGCCGAGCTTGCGAGGTCGGGGAGCTGCTGGGGACGATCGCGGCCCTGCGCGAGCATTGCCCCTGGATGGGTGCCCTCACCCACGAGTCCCTCGTGGAGTACCTCCTGGTGGAGTACCTCCTGG
>NZ_JBFTZW010000017.1:0-60182 GCF_056406555.1 Arthrobacter sp. P1_B4 | reverse complement strand
AGCTCGAAGGTGATGTCCGGGATGACGACGCCGAGCGAGAGGGTCTTGATGCGGATCTTCTCGTCCGCGTTCTCGCGCTTGGTGTCCAGGAAGCGGTAGATGTCCGGGTGGTGCGCGTGCAGGTACACCGCACCGGCACCCTGGCGGGCACCGAGCTGGTTGGCGTAGGAGAAGCTGTCCTCGAGGAGCTTCATCACGGGGATGACGCCGGAGGACTGGTTCTCGATCTGCTTGATCGGCGCGCCGACCTCGCGGATGTTGGTCAGCGCGAAGGCCACGCCGCCGCCGCGCTTGGAGAGCTGCAGCGCGGAGTTGATCGACCGGCCGATCGACTCCATGTTGTCTTCGATGCGGAGCAGGAAGCAGGAGACCAGCTCGCCGCGCTGGCGCTTGCCGGCGTTCAGGAACGTCGGGGTGGCCGGCTGGAAGCGGCCCTCGATGATCTCGTCCACCATCTGGGTGGCGAGCTTCTCGTCGCCGCGGGCCAGGTGCAGGGCCACCATGCAGACGCGGTCCTCGTAGCGCTCCAGGAAGCGCTTTCCGTCGAACGTCTTCAACGTGTAGGAGGTGTAGAACTTGAACGCGCCGAGGAAGGTCTCGAAGCGGAACTTCTTCTTGTACGCGCGGTTGTAGAGCTCGCGGATGAAGTTCATCGTGTACTGGTCGAGGGTTTCGCGCTCGTAGTACTCGTTCTTGACGAGGTAGTCGAGCTTTTCCTCGAGGTCGTGGAAGAACACGGTGTTGTTGTTCACGTGCTGCAGGAAGTACTGGTGCGCGGCCTCGCGGTCGGCCTCGAACTGGATTTCCCCGTTGGGGCCGTAGAGGTTCAGCATGGCGTTCAGCTCGTGGTAGCCCAGGCCCTTGTAGGCGGCCGGCATCTCGTGCTTCTTCTCAACAGCGGCGGCGCCGGTGCCCGTGCCCGTGTTCAGGCCTGCGCCTTCAGTTACTGCTTTGTCTGCGACAGTCGTGTCCAAAACTCTTCCAATCCTTGTTGTACGCGGTTGACGTCTTCCGGCGTCCCCATGAGTTCGAAGCGATATAGGTGCGGGACCTTGCACTTGGCGGCGATGATGTCCCCTGCCATGCAGTAGTTGTCCCCGAAATTGGTGTTTCCTGCGCCGATCACTCCGCGGATCAGCTTCCGGTTGCCCGGATCGTTCAAAAACCTGATGACCTGCTTTGGAACAGATCCCTCTCCCCCGGTGCCCCCATAGGTCGGGAGCAACAAAACGTAGGGCTCCCGGGCCACCAGCGGAGCGTCCCTCGGGTAAAGGGGGATCCTGGCGGCCTCGACGCCCAGCTTCGCAACGAAGCGTGCCGTGTTTTCGGAGGTGGAGGAAAAGTAGATGAGCCGGCAGTGCGTTGTGGTGGCCGGTGCTGCAGTGCTGACCGCTTCCCCGCTGTCAGCCGTGGCAGCCACCCGATCTTCAGTTGTTACAGCCACGGTGGTCACCTCATCTACCGTGAATTCTTGCCTGGTAGCGGCGTCCCGGGCTTTTCAGGCGTCCGGAGCGTTTCAGGCTACAGCGACGGCGGCAGCCTGCGCCAGTTCTTCGATCTTGTCCGGGCGGAAACCTGACCAGTGGTCCTGGTCGGTGACGACAACGGGGGCCTGCATGTAGCCCAGGGACTTCAGGCGCTCAAGGGCTTCCGCGTCCTGGGAAATGTCGACGCTCTGGTAGGCGATGCCCTTCTTGTCCAGCGCGCGGTAGGTCGCGTTGCACTGAACGCAGGCCGGCTTCGTGTAAACCGTAACGGTCATGGTCCTGTCCCCTTTGTTGAAGTCTTCTGTGGAGCGCAATCCCGGCTCCGGATGTCCCGCGCTGATGCTCTGCTGGAACTGTATGTCGATACTACATGTAGTGCAAGAGCCTCATGCGGACCCCAAGATGATGTATTACAAGTATGTCATTTAACCCACCTTTAATCCACAGGAGGGTACCCTCCAAATGTCCGGATTTCCGCCATTTTGGCGGACGAAATCCACACCCTGTGGAGTAGTTAGCCACATTAATCACGCCCGCGTGTCGCACCGCAGACGGCGTGTCGCGCGCCGCCGCGGGGACCCGGATCGGTGGCGCCGGCCACTACATCTGGTGTCCGGGCACACGAAAGAGGCAGGCACCGTGGTGCCCGCCTCAAGCGATTCGTGATTGTTCTAACACCGGGGCTAGGAGGCGGAGTCGAGCACGATCTGCTGCACGTCGAGGTAGCCCGTTTCAAACCCGGCCCGGGAGTAGCAGAGGTAGAACAGCCACATCCGCTGGAAGACCGCGTCGAAGCCCATGGCCCCCACCTCGTCATCGCGGGCCATGAACCGTTCCTCCCAGAGCCGCAGCGTCTGGGCGTAATGCTCACCCATGGCCAGGCGTTCGCGGACGCGCAGTCCGGTCTGCTTCGCCGTGATGTCCTCGATGGCGCGGACGGACGGAATGACGCCGCCCGGGAAGATGTACTTGTGCACCCAGGTGTAGCTGGTGCGGGTGGCCATGAGCCGGTCGTGGGCGATCGTGATGGCCTGGATGGCCACCTTGCCGCCCGGGGCCAGGACCCGCTCGATGGTCTGGAAGTAGGTGGCCCAGTATTCGAAGCCGACGGCCTCGATCATTTCGACCGAGACGACGGCGTCGAACTCGCCCTCCACGGCGCGGTAGTCCTTGAGCTCGATCGTGACGGCGTCGGCGTAGCCGGCCTCGGCCACGCGCTGGCGGGCCAGTTCCTGCTGCTCGCTGGAGAGCGTCACGGAGTAGACGGTGGCGCCGCGGGCGGCGGCGCGCAGGGCGAGCTCTCCCCAGCCGGTGCCGATTTCCAGGACCCGGGTGCCTTCCTTCACGCCGGCCTTGTCCAGCAGCCGGTCAATCTTGGCCTGCTGCGCGGCGGCCAGCCCGTCCCAGGCCACGTGCCGCAGGGCGTCGCCGCTTTCCGGGAAGAGGGCGCTGGAGTACGTCATGGTGCTGTCCAGGAACGAGGCGAAGAGCTCGTTGGAGAGGTCGTAGTGCCGGGAGATGTTGGAGCGGGTGTTCTTCTCCGTGTTCCGTTCCCTGCGCGGCTGGCGCGGCAGGTACAGCCCGCGCAGCTTCTGCAGCGGCCCGGGAACGAGCGTGCCGACGCGGGAGGCAAACACCTCCATGACGGCGGTGAGGTCGTCGGCGTCCCAGTCGCCGGCCATGAAGGACTCGCCCAGGCCGATCAGGCCGCCGTCGCCGAGGCGGGTGGCGAAGGCATCGGGCCGGTTGATGGTCATGACGGGATAGCCGGCGGCCGACTCGTCAGAGGGACCTTTGCCCAATACTGTGCCGTCCGGGTACCGGACTTCCAGCGGCAGCCTGCGCACGGCCGCCTTGAAGATGGCGTCCGCAGCGCGTCCGGCCACACGGGCCTTGAGGCTCGAGGGCACCGTGGCGATGCTGGGCCAGATGGCGGCGTCGATGGTGGCGGGAGGCTGGGGAACGGTGTACGGCACCCTGCCGGTGACGAGCCCGCTGTTGACGGCGCTGCCGTTTACTGCGCTGCTGTGCGTGGTGCCCTGTGCCCGTCCCGTACCGGATCCGGTCGCTTCGGTCATTGTCACTGAACTGCCTCCTGTGAAGGGTGGTGTGGTTTTTTGATGATGGGCAGGCGGCGCGCCCACAGCTTGATGCCTTGCCAGCGGATCTGTGCCGCGACACGCAGCGGGGCCGCGGGTACGGCGAGCGCCGCGGACACGATGTTCCGCACGCTCGCTTCGTGCCGGACGCCGTCCATGGTGGCGATGAAGGGCTGCTGTCCCTCCCGTTCCAGGACGATCGATACGGCGAGCCGTTCGCCGGGTTCGGGGAGCTTCATGCGGTACTCGCCGTCGACGTCGTTGAACGGCGAGACGTAGAACGCCTTCGGGACGCTCGCCCTGCCCGTGGCGTCGGTTTCGAGGAGGTAGCAGTGCCGCTCCCCGTACGTGTTGTGGACCTCGGCGACGACGCCGCGCAACTCACCGGAGGCGCTATGGCACCAGAACACGCTCAACGGGTTGAACACGTGCCCGAACACCCGGGCGCTGGCAAGCATGGTGATGCGTCCGCCGTCGAGCTTTATCCCCTGGGTGGCAAGGTAGCTTTCCACGTTGCCGCGCAGGGTGCCGTCCGGATCGCCGAGGTGGTCCTCCACCCGGAATCCCGCCAGCGGCCGCAGCAGGCGCGGCAGCTGCGGGAGATGGTCGACGTCGACATACCAGCTGTAGCTGCGGTAGGTGAACGCGTTGCGCAGCGGAGTCCGCCGCACATGGGCGATGGCAGTGCGGTAGATGGCCGCGCCGTGGAGGGCGGCCGGATGGATGGTGGCCGGCGCGCTCATGGCACCTCCACCGTGGCCGGCTGAGCTGTGGCCGGCTGGACTGCGGCCGGGGCGAGGTCCGGGTCTACGGCCCCTGCGTCGATGTTGACCGTGCCGATGTTAACAGCGTCGCTGTTGACCGGGTCCCAGTCGCGGCCGAGCCGGGCGGCGGCCTTGAGGCCGGACAGGGCGCCGTCCTCATGGAATCCCCAGCCGTGGTACGCGCCGGCGAAGGCCAGCCGCCCGTCGCCGAGTCCGAGGATCCGCTGCTGCGCCGCCAGCGACTCCGGGGTGTACTGCGGGTGTTCGTAGACCATCCGGTCCAGGACCGTGGCGTCGTCGATCAGCTCGGATTCGCCGAGGCTGACGATGTACCGGCCGCCGTCGACGGGTTCCAGCCGTTGCAGCCGCGTCATGTCGTAGCTGACCAGGACCTTGTCCGGCCGGGCGTCGCAGGACGGCAGCCGGTAGTTCCAGGAGGCCTGGGCGTTGGGGCTGGCCGGCAGCACGGCCTCGTCACGGTGGAAGAGCGTCTGGTTCACCGAATACGGCATGCCGCCAAGGGCGGCCCTCTCGGCAGCCGAGGCGTCGGTGAGCATGCGCAGGGCCTGCGCCGGGTGGGTGGCGATGACGACGGCGTCAAAGGTCTCGCGCACGGTCCCGGCACCGAGCGCGGACGTGACGTCGACGCCGTCGGCGTGCCGGTGCACCGTGGTGACCGGGTTGGCGAGCCGGATGTCCGGCAGGGTCGCGGCGACCTTGTCGACGTAGCTGCGCGAGCCGCCGGTGACAGTCCGCCATTGCGGGGAGCCCTTGACGCCGAGCAGGCCGTGGTGGCCCAGGAAGGTGAACAGGTAGCGGGCCGGGTAGGCCAGCGCGGTGGTGGGGTCGCAGGACCAAACGGCGCTGACCACGGGGGTCATGAAGTGCGAGATGAAGTAGCTGCTGAACTTCTCCTGGGCCAGGAACTCCCCCAGGGTGAGCTCGTGTCCGGCGGCTGCCGTGCCTGCGGCGGGTTCGGCCAGCAGTGCGCGGGCCCGGCGGTGGAACCGGGTGACTTCCAGCAGCATCCGCAGGTAGCGGCCACGCAGCAGGGTGGACGGCCGGGGAATGATCCCGCGCCCCTTGGCCCGTGCGCCGGCGTATTCCAGCCCGCAGCCGTCGCAGCGGACGGACATGCTCATTTCGGAGTCCTGGGTTTCGACGCCGAGCTCGGCGAACAGGCGCAGGAGCGTGGGATACGTCCGCTCGTTGTGGACGATGAAGCCGGTGTCCACGCCCAGCGTGGGTCCGTTCTGCTGCGTCACATCGTGGGTGTGGGCGTGGCCGCCGAGCCGGGAGTCGGCCTCGAAGAGCGTTACCCGGTCCTGCCCGTTCAGCACGTACGCGGCGGTCAGCCCCGCCACTCCGCTGCCGATGACGGCGACGCGCCGGCCTGCCGGTATCCCTGCTGCTTGCGACACTGATCTGCTCCTGTTGTCTGGCCCGAAGTCTCTTATGGGCAATTCGATGCTGTCGGGTGGCCGGATGAGTATGAATGTGGAATTTTTAAGTTTTGCTGTCAGACCGTCGCCAGTGACGCCGTCATCTGCCACGTGAGCTGGGTTCCTCGGATTCTCCTGCATGGGCCCGGCCGCGCAGCGCAGACTTTCCGTGCGGACATTCAGGCAGACACATCAGCACGCAGACCGGCACGGCCGCCGGAGGGCCGGATATGCCACAATGAAGCGGGAATTCCGGTCCCGTCTCCGTGGACCCGCAACCAGGCGAAGGGCAGCCTTTGATCAACCCCGTCCATCTCCGGACCCTTGTGGAAGTGATCCGGCTTGGCTCGTTTGCGGCCGCCGCCACCCGGTTGGGCTACACGGCTTCGGCCGTCTCCCAGCAAATGTCGGCACTGGAACGCGACACCGGCGTCACCTTGTTCCAGCGCGCGGCCCGCAGCATCCAGCCGACCGAAGCCGCCGTCGTCATGACCCGGCACGCCGCCAAGGTCCTGACGGACATCGAGACGCTGATGGCCGCCGCCTCCCGGGCGCAGGAGAGTCCCAGCCAGGAGCTGCGGCTGGGCATCTTCCCGAGCCTCGCCACCTATGTGCTGCCGCCGATCCTGCAGAACCCGGCCTGGAAGAAGCTCGGCATCGACCTGCGGGTCTCGGTCGCGGAGCCGGCCCAGACCATCCAGGGGCTGCGGACCGGCGGCGAACTCGACGTCGCCCTGGTGTACCAGGTGGGACAGTCCGGCCTCGCCTGGCCGCACACCGTGGACCGGCAGTGGATCGGCGACGACGACTTCCGCGTGGTGCTGCCGGCAGCCTGGGGCATCGGCACGGATTCCAAGGTCGCCGCGCCGCACCTATCGGACATGCCCTGGATCATGCACCACCCCGGCACGTCCGACGCCACGGTGATTGAACGGCTCTTCGCGAGCTGCAACCTGCACCCCCGCGTGGTGGCCTACAGCGATGACTTCCACGCGAGCCTGGAGATGGCCGCCGCCGGGCTCGGCGCCGCCTTGGTCCCCGACCTGGCCTTGCGGCACCGGCCTGCCGGGGTGGTGGTCCTCGATGTGCCGGAGATCCGGCTGGCACGGAATGTTTTCGCCCTGCTGATCAACGAGAAACGGACGGCCCAGGTCCAGCTCTTCGTGGAGCTGCTGGCCGAGACGATGCACCGGTCCGGGACCGCGCGAAAGGACTGAGCTGAAGCCCCCGTTAGCCCTGCGTGCGTTCAGCGCTTCCTGGCCCGCTTCCCGACCGGCGCCACCAGCGCGTCGATGATCCGGTGCTTGGTCCGGGTGTACGGCGGATAGATCAGTTCCAGCGTGTCCGGCCACAGCGGCTTGTCCAGGGTGGGGCGCTCATGCGAGAACGTCCGCACCGAATGTTCCCCGTGATAGGCCCCCATGCCGCTGCCGCCGACCCCGCCGAACGGCAGCCCGGGGACGGACAGGTGGGCCGCCGGAACGTCGAAGCACAGGGCCCCCGACGAGGTCCGCCCGGCGAAGGCGCGGCGCGTCTGCGGATCGTTGCTGAAGACGTAGAGTGCCAGCGGCTTGGCGCGCCCGTTGACCTCCTCGATGGCCTCGTCGAGCCCGTCCACGGGCACCAGTGGCAGCAGCGGTCCGAAGATTTCTTCCGCCATGACGGCGTCGCCGGGCGCCGGGCGCAGCAGGGTCGGCGCAAAGTAGCGGCTGGCGGCGTCGCGCTGTCCGCCGTGCACCACCGTGCTGGCGTCGGCGAGGGCCGCGAGCCGTGCGAAGTGGCGGTCATCGACTATCCGGCCGTACGACGGGCTCGCCGCCGGGTCCGGTCCGAAGAGCGCCGTAACGGCCTTGATCAGCTCGGCCTGCAGCGGCTCCAGGATCTCCTCCCGGGCCAGGACGTAGTCGGGTGCGACGCACGTCTGCCCGGCGTTCATGAACCGGCCCCAGGCGATGCGTTTGGCCGCCGTGGCCAGGTCCGTGGATGCATCGACGTAGGCCGGGGACTTGCCGCCGAGCTCCAGCGTCACCGGGGTCAGGTGCTCGGCCGCCGCGCGCATGACCACCTTGGCCGCGGCTTCTCCCCCGGTGAAGAAGATGTGGTCGAAGCGTTCGGCCAGGAGGGCGGTGGTCTCCGGGATGCCGCCCTCAACCACTTCGGCGGCGCCGGCCAGGTATTCGGGAATCCAGCGGGCCAGTACGGCCGACGTGGCCGGGGCATGTTCGCTCGGCTTGAGGACCACGGTGTTTCCCGCGGCCAGGGCGCCGGCGAGCGGGGCGAGCAGCAGTTGCAGCGGGTAGTTCCACGGCCCGATCACCAGCACCACGCCCAGCGGGGTGAGTTCGGTCCAGGCGCGGGCCGGCCGCACTGCCAGCGGCACCGGCACGCGGCGGGGCCGCAGCCAGCCTTCGAGGTGCCGCTCCAGGTGCGCCGCCTCGGCGTCCACGAACCCGATCTCCGCGAGCTGCGCCTCGGTGTGGTGCTTGCCCAGGTCGCGGGCGAGGGCTTCGGCGAAGTCCGCCTGCCGCTCCGCGAGCATGCGCCGAAGCCGGCGCAGCTGATCCAACCGCCAGGCGAGCGGGCGGGTGGTCCCGGCGTCGAACGCGGCCCGGGCACGGCCGACGGGTGAGATTACATGCTGCATCCGATCAATGTACAGTCATGCGGCCGTCCGCCGGTCCGGTACCGGATATTGCTCCGGTAGGGAAAACTCTTCAACGCTGGAATGGTCCGGTTTTCAGGACTATGTTGAAGATATGAACAAGGTAGCGAGCAAGCACTTCGGAGAGGTCGAGCTCAACCACGGACGGGAGCATAATCTCACCGCCACGCATGAGCTGGCGGGCCAGACCGTGGAGCTTGACCTGAACGTCAACGCGCATGACCATTTCGATGAAGCGGCCATGCATAAAGTTGACTACCGCCTGCGCTTTCTGCCCGAACTCGTGGACCAGGTCCGCGAAATGATCGCCGAGGAACTGGACCAGGAAGGCACCAGTCCCCAGGAGTACCGCCACTTCCATTGCAACGCGATCAAGGACGAACACCTCAAAAAGGTCTTCGGCGTCGAGGACAAGAGCCAGCTGACCGACGAGGTCTTCCTCAAGGCGCTCAAGCTCGGCCACGTGGGCATCTACCCCGGCCAGCCGGAACGCTACTTCGTCCTCGATTTCACGCTGGGCCAGCACTTCACCGACGAGGTCCTCGTCGCTTCCGCGGATGAGGACGGCGTCGTCGACGACGAAATCCTCTGGGAGTCCTGACCCGGGCATCCTGAGTCGCCGGTAGTCCTGCATCGACTGCTCCGTAGATGCCCTTCCGGGTGCTCAAAACGGCAGCTGCTCAGCAATCGATGATCAAGAAACGTACGACGCCGGCCGGTCACCTTGGAGGGTGACCGGCCGGCGTCGTTTGTGTGTGGAGCGGGCTCCTTGTCGGCTGCTTGCCTGGTGGCCTGTTACTTGGCGGCTGAGAGCAGTTCGGCTCGGACCGTCCTGGTGGCCGTGACGAGGTTGCGCAGGGACTCTTCAGTCTCGGCGTAGCCGCGGGTCTTCAGGCCGCAGTCGGGGTTGACCCAGAGCTGGCGGGACGGGACGTGCTTGACGGCGGTGCTGAGCAGTTCGGTGACTTCCTGTTCGCCCGGGACGCGGGGCGAGTGGATGTCGTAGACGCCCGGGCCAACGCCGCGGCCGAAGCCGTGGGACTCGAGGTCGTGGACGACCTCCATGCGGGAGCGGGCGGCCTCGATTGAGGTGACGTCGGCGTCGAGGCCGTCGATCGCGTCGATGATGGCGCCGAACTCGGAGTAGCACAGGTGCGTGTGGACCTGGGTGGCGTCCGCGGCACCTGCGGTGGAGAGCCGGAAGGACTTCACGGACCAGTCCAGGTACGCGGCCTGGTCGGCCTTGCGCAGCGGCAGGAGCTCGCGCAGCGCGGGCTCGTCCACTTGGATGACCTTGATGCCGGCGGCCTCGAGGTCGGCGATCTCGTCGCGGAGGGCCAGCGCCACCTGGTTGGCGGTCTCGCCGAGCGGCTGGTCATCGCGGACGAAGGACCAGGCCAGGATGGTGACCGGGCCGGTGAGCATGCCCTTCATCGGCTTGCTGGTCAGGGACTGCGCGTACTCGGCCCACTTCACCGTGATCGGGGCGCTGCGGGTGACATCGCCCCACAGGATGGACGGTCGGGTGCAGCGCGAGCCGTAGGACTGGACCCAGCCGTGGACGGTGACGTCGAAGCCTTCGAGGTTCTCGGCGAAGTACTGGACCATGTCGTTGCGTTCGGGCTCGCCGTGGACCAGGACGTCGAAGCCGAGCTCTTCCTGCAGCTCCACGACGCGCTTGATCTCGTCCTTCATGAGCTGCTCGTACTGCTCCGTGGTGAGGTCGCCGCGGTTGGCGCGGGCCCGGGCGGTGCGGATTTCGCCGGTCTGCGGGAAGGAGCCGATCGTGGTGGTCGGCAGCGGCGGCAGGTGCAGCGCCTTGTCCTGGGCTGCCTCGCGGACGGCGTAGGCGGAGCGGTTGAAGTCGGCGCCGGTCAGGGCGGCGGTGCGGGCCCGGACGTCGCCGCGGCGGACGCCTTCGGCCTCGGCGCGGGAGGCGATGACGCGGGTGGCCTCGTCGATGGCGGGCTGGACGGCTGCCTCGTCGGTCAGCAGACCGGCGAGGGTGACGACTTCAACGGCCTTCTGGTCGGCGAAGGCCAGCCAGCTGCGCAGCTGCTCGGAGAGCTGGACTTCCTCGTCGACGTCGTGCGGGACGTGCTGGGTGGAGGTGGAGGTGCTGATGGCCAGCTTGGCCACCGACTTTTTCAGTTCGGCGATCTTCTTCGCGGAAGCGGCGAGGTCGTTGCGCCAGATGTTGTGGCCGTCCACGACGCCGGCGACGAGGGTCTTGTTGCCCAGCGCGGCCAGGGCTGCGGCGGACGGGACCTCGCCCTTGAAGACGTCCAGGTGCAGGGCGTCGATGCCGGTGGCGGCGAGGGTTCCGAGCTGGCCGTTGAGCGCGCCGTACGGGGTGGAGACGAAAAGCTGCGGGCGCTGGGCCGCGGCGGCCAGGGCCTCGTAGGAACGGGCGACGGCGGCCTGGATTTCCACGGCCGGGGTGTCCTGGTCCACCACGAGGGCGGGCTCGTCGAGCTGGACCCAGCTGGCGCCGGCGGCGGCGAGCTTCTGAAGCAGCGCGGTGTAGACGGGGAGGATGTCCTCCAGGCGGGACAGCGGGCTGAAGCCGGCCGGGGCGTCGTCGGATGCCTTGCTCAGCAGCAGGAACGTGACCGGGCCGACGATGTACGGGCGGGTCTCGACGCCGTTGGCGAGGGCGTACTCGAATTCCTCGACGATCCGGTTCGAGGTCAGCGCAAAGTTGGTTTCCGGCCCGATTTCCGGCACGAGGTAGTGGTAGTTGGTGTCGAACCACTTGGTCATTTCCAGCGGCTGCTGGTCCTTGTTGCCGCGGGCCAGGGTGAAGTAGCCGTCGATGTCGAGCTGGCCCTGCGCGTTGAGGAGGTTCCCGAAGCGGGCCGGCACGGCGCCGAGGTGGGCGGCGGCGTCGAGCACCTGGTCGTAGTAGGAGAAGGTGCCGGGCACCGCGGCGGCTTCGGTCAGGCCCAGGCCCTGGAGCCGCTTGGCGCTGCCGAGCTGGATTTCCTTGGCGGCCGCGTCCAGGGCTGCGGCGTCGATCTTGCCGGCCCAGTAGGCCTCGACGGCCTTCTTGAGTTCGCGGCGGCGGCCGATGCGCGGGTAGCCCAGGATCGAGGCAGCCGGGAACGGAGTGGGGTTGGGGGTGTTCAGTGCAGTCATGGGAAGTCCTAAGTGTTGGTGGTGTGGTGCGGAGGGAAGTTGTGTTGTCTTGGCGCGGTCAGCTGGCGAGCTGGCGGCGGCTGGCCGTGTGCCGGTTTCCGCTGTTCTTGTTGCCACTGTGCCGGTTGCCGCGGTGCGGGCGGGGCAGCGCGAGTTTGTCCAGCACATCCAGTGCCGCGGCATGCTCATTGAACGTGTAGAGGTGGATGCCGGGGGCTCCGGCGTCCAGGGCTGCGTTGGCGAGATCAACGGTGGCGCTGACCCCGATCCGGGTCCGGTCGGCGTCGGTATCGGCAGCCGCGAGGCGTTCGATCAGTTCCGGGGCCGGTTCCACGCCGGTCAGTTCGCCGAGCCGGGCGAGCCGCCGGAGGCTGGTGAGCGGCATGACCCCGGGAATGATCGGGATGGTCACCCCGGCCCGGCGGGCCCGGGCGAGGAGGTCGGCGTACTGCTCGGTGTGGAAGAAGACCTGGGTGATGGCGAAGTCGGCGCCGGAGCGCTGCTTGGCCAGCAGGACCTCGACGTCGTGTGCCTCGCTCGGGGATTCCGGGTGCCGGGTCGGGTAGGCGGCGACGCCGACCGCGACCCTGCCGGCGCACAGCAGCGCCGAGCGGCGTTGCTCCACGCGGCGGATGAGTTCGATCAGGTCCTGGGCGTACCGGAGTGATCCCGGCGGCGGGGTTTCTCCATCCTTGGGCCGGTCGCCGCGGAGGGCGAGGATGCCGCGGACGCCGACGTCGAGCAGTTCGCCGATGATCTCCGCCAGTTCCTGCGGGGAATTCCCCACGCAGGTCAGATGGGCCAGGGGCCGGAGCGTCGTTTCCTGCACGAGCCGGTTGACGAGATCGACGGCGGTGCTGCGGTTCGAGCCGTTGGAGCCGTAGGTCACGGACACGTAGTCCGGGTCCGTGGCTTCCAGTTCGCCGATGGTGGTCCAAAGGGATTCCGCGGCTGCGGGAGACCTCGGCGGGAACAGCTCGTAGGACAGCGCAACAGGGGCCGCGCCGGCAAGATTGGGATGGGTATCGATAAGGCTTGGTGGTGACATTTGCGTCCTTGGCTTTGAACACTGCCGCCGGGAGATCCGGAATCCCGGAGGACCGGAACCAGAAACGGAAACTCCGTCGTCAGTGAATTGAGTTTGGGGAACACGGAGGGAACTTCAGCAGGGCGCAGCCGCGACTGTTACGCCTGATACGAAGTTGTCCGTGAGCAAATGTCAGGCCCACATGGGGGCACCCACACCCTCCTGGGCCGCCCGGGGGCAGCTTTCAGCGGAGGATCGCTGACACGTTACTGAGGTAACTTGTATAGAACTCTAAGGCCGGGCCGTGGGGCCCTTCAAGTCGGTCCCCGAATTAAGACGCACCTTTACGGCCGTTTGCGGCGCCGGGCAGAACAATGTTCGCCCAAGACGGCATTTTCGCCCCGCGCGGCTGCTCTCCCCAACGCACCCCGGCAGGACTATCCTGTTGCCATGATCCAGCTTCCAGCCAGCTACCAGCAGTACCTCGCCGGCAAGAGCGAGAGCTTCATCAACACCGTCCGGCCCGTGCTCATGCAGTCGGCCGCAGAGAGGTTGCACGGGGTCCGGATTCTCGTGCTTCCGCATGGCCACCAGGCGCATCTGGATGACACCATCCCGTATGGGACGGTGGTTGAGGACATCGACTGAGGCCCGGTTAGCCCCTGTCTAGTCGCCCAGGAGCAGCCGCTGGGAACGCGGGGCCAGCGTGTGTTCGAGCACCAGGCAGGCCGCACCGACGGCGCCGACGTCCTCGCCTACCCCCGTGCCCACGACTTCGATCCCGTGAATCCTCCGGGTGGCACTGTTCGCCTCAACCAGTCCGGGGACCAGCTCGAGGTAAGCCGCTGAGAGGCAGGTCCAGAACGGGCCGCCGAACACTACCCGGTCCACGTCCAGGGCGTTGGTGACGACCGACACCGCACGGGCCACGAGCACTGCGGACCCACGAATGATTTCCTTGGCTGCGTCGTTGCCGGCTTCGGCGATCGCGCACAACTCGGCGAAACGTTCCTGAACTGCCGGCGCGCTCCTGTCCTGGAGTGAACCATTCAATATCCCGGCTGCCTCAGCCTGCGCCACGAGGACCTGCGGAATGGCGGAGGACTTCACGCAGCCGTGTTGCCCGCAGTCGCAGAGGGCACCGCCCGGGTCGACGATGATGTGCCCGATTTCTCCGGCGTTGCCCGAGGTCCCGCGGACGACTTCGTCGTTGAGCACGATCCCGCAGCCGATCCCGGTCCCCATGTACATGAAGACGAAGCTGCCCTCGCCGCTGGGGCCCCCGGCCCAGGTTTCGGCCACGGCTGCGCTGGTGACGTCCTTGTCCATGAGTGTCGACAGGCCCGTGGCCTCCGCGAGGCCATCCCGCAGCCCCACGTGGTCCCAGCCCGGCAGCAGCGGCGGGTCCACGACGGCGCCCTCGTTGAGGTCGATGGGCCCCGGCGACGCAACCCCGAGCCCGGCGATCCGGTCCGGGTCCACCCCGGAGTCCAGGATGATTCTCTTGATTTCGCCCGCGATGGTGTCAATGACAGCCCTGGGGTCGGTGCCGGGCGGGGTGGTGATCCGTGAGTGCCGGACGACGGCACCGAGCAGGTCCAGCACGACGAACGTGAGGACGGCCGGGTCCAGGTGGACGCCCACGGCATACATCCCCGAGGGATTCAGCCGGAGCATGGTCCTGGGCTTGCCCGGCCCGGTGCCTTCCTTGCCTGCCTCGACGATCAGGTGCTGGTCCAGCAGGCGGCGGGAAATGTTGGAGATGGTCTGCGGCGAGAGTCCGACAATCTGGGCGAGTTCCACCCGGCTCAGCCCGCCCGGCGTGCGGCGGATGGCGTCGAGGATGACTGTGAGGTTGAAGTCGCCCATCTTCGGTAGGTTGGTCCCTCGCCTCGGCGAGGGTTGCCGGAACTCGGTCACTGATACCTCTAAACGTTTTGGCCACGCACAGCAGTTGTCAGAATCGTACGTTACGTGCAGGCGTGCGCCCACACTTGCGCTTTACCGACACAAAGTTTCTTGCGTCAAGGCCGCCGGGTGCTGGCCGTGACGGTGAATTTTGGATTCCTGCCGGCCTCGCGGGTGGGACCGATCAGCCGTTCCAGGGCCGGCCGGTAGTGCAGGTGGCTGTTGAACACGGTCCAGAGCTCCCCGCCCGGGGCAAGCACCCTGCCGGCCGCTTCGATCAGCTTGATCCCCGCGCCGGAGTGGACCGCCGCTTCCAGGTGGAAGGGCGGGTTGAGCAGCACCAGGTCCGCGCTGGCGTCCGGGAGGGAGCTCATGGCGTCGTCCTGAAGCACGTCGATCCGACCGTCCAGGCCGTTGGCCCGGGAGGTGGCCAGGGCTGAGTCGACGGCTGCGGCGGACCGGTCGGTCGCGGTGACGCGGGCGCCGGGGTTGGCGCGGGCGTACATCGCGGCGAGGATTCCGGTCCCGCAGCCAAGGTCGACGGCATGGGTGGCGTGCGGCATCCGGGGCAGGAAGTCCAGCAGGAACCTGGTCCCGATATCCAGCCCGGTGCCGGCAAAGACGGCGCCCCGGGCGCAGACCGTGAGGCCCAGTTCGTCGTTGACCTCAGTGACCGGGAAGGGCAGCGCGGCCGGGACCGGCCTGGGGTTCCGGGCCAGCAGGAGCCGTGATTTCTGCCGCGCCAGCTGGGGCTGGACATCCTCGAAGCAGCGCGCCAGGACGGCGTTCATGCCCAGGCTCATGTGTTTGACGCGTCCGCCCGCGACCAGCACCACCTCGGGCGCCGCGTAGCGGGCCACGGCGTCGGCGATTTCCTCAAGTTCCGCCAGGGACCGCGGCAACTGCAGCAAAACCAGGGAGGCTCCCTCCAGCAGTTCGGCACCCAACGGGAGCTGCTCGAAGCCGCCGTCGATGCCCAGGGCCTCGGCGTTCGCCCGCAGTGCCCGTTCACCGGTGATGAGGTCCTGCTGGACGCGCACGCCTTCCGCCCCGAGGGTCAGGGCGCCGAGGGTGAGGGCACCGTACCGGTCCCCCACCACCGCGAGCCTGCCCCCGGGCTGCAGCAGGCCGGCCGCGGGCATCTCCAGGGCAGAGTCGAGCAGGAGCCTGTCCGTGGCGTCCCAGGCCTGCAGGTTGTCGGCCTCGACGTCCGGGAATCTTCTCAGCCGGGCAAAGAGGGATTCGAAGCTGTTGTCCGCCACGCGCGTTGTGCCGCCGTTTCTTCTCGGGCTTGGGTATGGGTGCTGGCAGTGGGAGCCGGGTGTGAGGCCTCCCCCGGTGCTGCTCTGACCTGATTTACCTTTTAGGTCTTACGTTTTACGTTATACCGGACCGGGCCAGCAGGGTGCCGATTCCGGCGACGGCGGCCCGGCCGGCCCGGTTGGCGCCGATGGTGGACGAGGAAGGCCCGTAGCCGACGAGGTGCACCCGCGGCTCGCCCGCGACCTGGGTGCCGTTCATCGCGATGCCGCCGCCGGGTCCGCGCAGGTGCAGCGGGGCGAGGTGTTCGAGTTCGGCCCGGAATCCCGTGGCCCACAGGATGACCCCGGCGGCCAGGAAGCTGCCGTCAGCCATCCGGACCCCGTCGGGTTCGATCGCGGTGAACATGGGGTGCCGGTCCAGGGCGCCGCGCGCGGCGGCGGCGCGCAGGGCCGGGGTCCAGATCAGGCCCGTCACGGAGACGACGCTCTGCGGCGGCAGGCCCTGGCGCACCCGCTCCTCGACCAGGGCGACGGCGTCGTGGCCGGCCTGCCGGTCGAACGCGGCCTCGCGCCAGACCGGCACCCGGCGCGTGAACCATGTGGTGGTGGTGACCTTGGAGATCTCATCGAGCAGCCCGACGGCCGAGATCCCGCCGCCGACCACGATGACGTGCTGCCCGCGGAATTCGTCGGCGGAAACGTAGTCGGCGACGTGCAGCTGCCGGCCGCGGAAGCTGGCCTTGCCCGGATAGATGGGCCAGAACGGCCTGGTCCAGGTGCCGGTTGCGTTGATGAGGGCGCGGGCAGAGAAGCGGCCGCGGGAGGTTGCGATGCTCAGTCGCCCGGCGGGGTCATCGTCCTCGCGGCTCACCGACTGCACTTTGACCGGCCGCTCAATCGCGAGGCCGAGGTCGTGCTCGTACCCGCCAAAATAGCGGGTGAGGAAACTGGAGCTGGCCTCGGCGGGGTCCACATCGGGCTGCGGGATTCCCGGGAGATCGCTGATGCCGTTCACCGTGGCCATGAGCAGGCTCTTCCAGCGGTGCCGCCAGGCTCCGCCGGGCCCGTCCTCGGCGTCGAGCACGATGTACGTCCCGGCCGGTGGCGGGCCGGCCGCGTCAGCGCCGGCCGGGACGAAGCCGCGGCGCAGAAGATGGTAGGCCGCCGACAGGCCCGCCTGGCCGGCGCCGACCACGACGACGTCGGCGGCCCGCACCGTCTCTGCGGTCACGGTCGCGTCCCCGGTCAGATCTTCTTGACGACGCTGGACTTGAGCTGCATGGGACCCACGCCGTCAACCTTGCAGTCGATGTCGTGGTCGCCAACACCGTTGACCAGGCGGATACCGCGGACCTTGGTGCCGACCTTGATGACGGTGGAGCTGCCCTTGATTTTCAGGTCCTTGACCACGGTGACGGTGTCGCCGTCGGCGAGGACGTTGCCCACCGCGTCCTTGATGACGGCGGCCGCAGGGGCGTCGGCCTCTGTGTCAGTCTCCGCGGATGCGGACCATTCGTGCGCGCACTCCGGGCAAACCAGGAGCGCCCCCATTTCGTAGGTGTATTCGCTGGAGCATTCGGGGCACGGAGGCAGGGAATCGTTCACCCAACCAAGTTTAGTCGCCGCCTGTGCCCGCCCGTGTGCCCGCCCGTGTGTCCGCCCGAATTCTCGCCACTTTTTCTCGCCCCTTTTTCCCGCCGCTGGCGGGGCGCCCTAGAACGGGTTCAGCAGGCGGTCCACGAACTGCCGCGTGCGTTCCTCCCGCGGGTCCCGCAGAACGGTATCGGGGTGGCCGCGTTCGACCACCACGCCGCCGTCCATGAAGATGACCTCGTCGGCCACCTGACGGGCGAACGCGAGCTCATGGGTGACCACCACCATGGTCCAGCCTTCGTCCGCGAGTTCCTTGATGACGGCCAGGACCTCGCCCACGAGCTCGGGGTCCAGCGCAGAGGTGGGCTCGTCGAAGAGCAGCAGTTGCGGGCGCAGGGCGAGGGCACGCACAATGCCGACGCGCTGYTGCTGGCCGCCGGAGAGCTCGAACGGGTAGCTGTTCTCCTTGCCGGTCAGGCCGACGCGGGCCAACAGGTCCCGGGCCTCCTGGATCGCATCCGCCTTGGGCCGCTTCTGCACCTGGACCGGGCCCTCGATCACGTTCTCCAGGACGGTCTTGTGCGGGAAGAGGTTGTAGTGCTGGAACACCATGGCGCTGCGGTCCCGCAAGGCCAGAACCTGCTTCTTCGCCACCGGCGTGGCAAAGTCCACGGTCAGTTCCCCCGCGAATTCGGCGACGCCGGCGTCGGGCACTTCGAGGCCGTTCAGGCAGCGCAGGACTGTCGTCTTTCCTGATCCGGACGGCCCGATCAACGTGACCACTTCGCCGCGGCGGACTTCAAGGTCGATGGATTTGAGCACAACATGGTGGCCGAACGACTTGCGCAAGCCGGTGACGGTCAGGAGCGGCTCGTCCGGGACAGGAACGTCAGAGGGTTGCGGTTCAGTGGGCGACATAGCGGTCCAATCTCTTCTCCAGGGCGGACTGTCCGCTGGCGAGAACGAGGCAGATGATCCAGTAGATCACGGCCGCCTCCAGATACAGCAGCATGAACTCCTGGCTGAAGGCCGCCACCTGCTGCGCCACGCGGAACAGTTCGGTGACGAGGATCAGCGACGCCAGCGACGTGTCCTTGACCAGGCTGATGAAGGTGTTCGACAGCGGCGGAACCGAGACCCGGGCGGCCTGCGGCAGGATGATCCGCACGAGCGTCTGCCGGCGCGACATTCCGATGGTGTGGCCGGCCTCCCACTGGCCCTTCGGAACCGACAGGATGGCCGCCCGGATGACCTCCGCGGCATAGCCGCCGACGTTCAGGGAGAACGCGATGATGGCGCTGGGCCAGGGGCTGATGGTGATTCCGACGGAAGGGAGCCCGTAGAAAATGACGAACAGCTGGACCAAAAGCGGGGTTCCGCGGATGACGGAGATGTAGGTCCGCGCCACCGCCGAAACCAGGCGGTTGCGGCTCAACCGCATGAGGGCCACCACCAGTGCCAGCAGCAGGCCCAGGCTGAACGAGGCCAGCGCCAAGGGAATGGTGCCGAAGATCGCACCCGTCAGGAGCGGGCCCAGCGATGACCACACGAGTTCCCAGTTGATGCTCATGCCCGGACGCGGCGTTTCTCTGCGGCTTGCACAGGGCTACTTCGAGACGTCGGCGTCGAAGTACTTCTGGGAGATCTTCGTCAGCGTGCCGTCGGCCGCCAGCTCGCCGAGCGCCTTGTTGATGGCATCGGTCAGGCTGGTGGATCCCTTGCGCAGGGCGAACGCGCTCAGCGACTTGTCGGTGGTCTCGGCGGCAATCTTGATGCCGGCGTCGTGGTCGGTCTTCTGGGAGTCCAGGTAGGTCAGCTTGTCGTTGATGGTGGCATCGACGCGGCCCTGCTTGAGCAGCGTGATCGCCTGCGCCCAGCCCTCCACGGCCTCGACATTCGCGCCGCTCTGCTGCGCCAGCTTGTACCAGTTGCTCGTCAGGGACTGCGCCGTGGTCTTGCCCTTGAGGTCGTCAAAGGAGTGGATGCTGTCGTTGTCCGACTTCGTGACGATCACGCCGGTGCTCACCGTGTACGGGGTGGAGAAGTCGTACTTCGCCTTGCGCTCGTCGGTGATGGAAACCTGGTTGGCGACGACGTCGAACCGTTTGGCGTCGAGGCCGGCAAAGATGGCGTCGAACTGCGTCTCCTGGTAGGAGGGCTTAACGCCCAGCTTCGCGGCGACGGCGTTCATGATCTCCACGTCGTAGCCCGTCAGTTCACCGCTGCCGTTGGCGTGGAACGTGAACGGCTTGTAGGTGCCTTCCGTGCCGACCTTGAGCACGCCTGCGCTCTTGACGTCGCTGAGGGAGGTGTCCGCACCGGCTGCCGGCGCTGAGCTGGCCGGGGTGGTGGACGCCGACCCGCAGCCTGCCAGGGCGAGTCCTGCAGCAGCGATGAGGCCAATAACGGAAAGTCGTGTGCGCTTCATGATGTTCCTTAGTCGTGGAGCCGGAAATGGCCTTCCAGCTAAGCCGCATGGCGGCTGTCTCCTAGCGACGATAGCAAGGTCCAGCTCAGGGTGGAGAGCCTAAATGACAGTTTATGACGTCCAGTCATGAGACGGTCTTGACGGATGCGGCTTTCGAACTCCCGCATAGCTGCGGAGGGTACGAAAAAGGGAACCACCGCCTAGCGGTGATTCCCTTTCTGGTGGAGCTGAGGGGACTCGAACCCCTGACCCCCTGCATGCCATGCAGGTGCGCTACCAGCTGCGCCACAGCCCCTCATTTGCCTGGAAGTTTCGTCCTCCCTGAAGCAACCTGAATAGCCTAAACCACAAATCGCGTTCGCGCTAATCGGCGCGCTGACTCATGGAACAGGGTGCGGAACAGGGCACAAAAAAATCCGCCGGAATCTTTCGATTCCGGCGGATTATCCGGTGGAGCTGAGGGGACTCGAACCCCTGACCCCCTGCATGCCATGCAGGTGCGCTACCAGCTGCGCCACAGCCCCGAATTTTCGCTGCTCCGAGCATGTCTTCCGACGTGCGATGTTCCGGTTTTTTGTCCGGATTTCTCCGAAGCAACTCAAATATCTTAGACCGGCCCTCCGGAAAATTCCAAATCGCGCATATTCGGCTCGGTTTAGCGTCCGGAGGTGGCCTGAACGCGGGGGCTACTCCGTGTCGGTGCCGGCGGTGGCCTTGGCGGAGGCGTCGTCGCCGAGCTGCAGATCGACGACGGGGCAGTCCTTCCACAGGCGCTCGAGGGCGTAGAACACGCGGTCTTCCTCGTGCTGGACGTGGATGACGACGTTGGAGTAGTCCAGCAGCACCCAGCGACCGCCGGAGCGGCCCTCGCGGCGGACGGGCTTCTGGTCAAACTTGGAGAGCTCGTCCTCGATGCCGTCCACGATCGCGTTGACCTGGCGTTCGCTCGGGGCCGAGGCAATCAGGAAAACGTCGGCCAGGGCCAGCCGTTCGCTGACGTCCAGGGCCACGATGTCCTCGGCAAGCTTCTCCGAGGCAGCGCGGGCTGCGTGGCGGGCGGTAGTGATGGATGAATCGGTTGCAGTCACGGGACTCCTTGTAGTGATGAAAAATTATGGTGTTGAAAATGTGGCGCCAGTGGCGGCCTGAGACCTAGTGGGCCAGCCCGGTGACGATCAGCGTGATGCCGGCGATGAGGGCAACGATCCCCACCGCCAGGACGCCGAGCTGGAGCATGCGCAGGCGGCGCGCCCGGCCGAGCCCGGCGGTAGCGGCATCCAGGGGTTCGAGCCCGTAGGCGGCATTCGCGGCTACGGGTTCCCCGCCGACGAGTCTTTCCTCGGCCTCCCCCGCCGAATTTGCCGCGTTTGCCGCGTTCGCAGCGTTTGCCGCGTTTGCAGCGTTTGCCGGCCGTGCCGTTCCGGCTTTTGCGGCTGCTTCCGCACGGGCCAGGACGCCGGCCCTGCCAGCGGCAGAACCCGTCGCGGGACCTGCGGCCTTCTGGCGGGAGATGCCCGGTCGCCGCAGGCCGGGTTTCCGTGGCGTGTCCACGCGCGGACCCGGGTTGGTGACAACCGGAACGTACGACGTGGCAGGGCGCTTCATGACGGGCCGCTCCACGCCGGGAACCTTCTCGAATTCCAGGGGTGTGACCATGGCCAGGTTGTTGGCCGTGGTCGGATCGTTGCGGGGCGCCGCCGGCTGGCTGTTTTGTTCGGCGAGCTTCTGCTTGGCGGCGGCGCGGCGGTTCAGGATCGCGGCACGCTCGGCGAGGGCGATCTGCTCGGCCAGGACGGCCGGATCAACGGCATCCGGATCCGTGGCCGCAATGTGTTCCATCTTGGCCACTTGGTTCTTGGCCTGCTCCGCGAGGAGTTCGCGGGCGGCCAGCGCCTGCTCCACGGTCATGCCCTCGGGCGTCGCCCCGCCCGGTCCGGCGCCGTCGGCCGCGGGAGCCTTGGGCGCAGCGGGGGCCTTGGGCGCCGAGGCAGCCGCGCCAGCGGGGGCCTTGGGCGCCGGGGCCGCGTCCTTCGCGGCGGCGTCCTTCGCGGCCGGGGAAACCACCGGGGTGGCCCGGGTCCGCGGCGACACCGGGACAATAGTGTTGGCCTGGGTAGCCGGGGCCGTTTCGGTCGCCAGCTCCAAAAGCCTCAACTGGCGTCGCGTGGGCGGTCCTCCGCCGGCCAGCTGGCCTTCCTTCTCTGCGAGTTCCTTGATGGTGCGCAGCGCGGCGCGGTCCCGTGCCCGGACCTGGGAAGACCGCTCCGTGCCAGCGGGCACAGAATCAGCACGCACAGAGTCCACCGGGGCGTCGGCAACGCGACGGCTCCGGCCGGTGATTTCGGCCTCCGTCGGCTCGCCCGGGCCCGGAGTGTCCAGACGTTCATCTCTGGCCTGCCGCAATTCGCGGCGGCTGCGGATGGGAGGCTGTTGCTGACTCATGGCAAACTCATTCAGTGCTGGCTGGTTGGGTTATCTCAAAGGCTGGATCGTGCTGTGCGGAGGCAGTCCCGGCCGCGCCGTTTCCGTCGTTGGCGGTCGCGGCGTGTCCGGCTTCGAGGCGATCGGCGTTGGGGCTGGCGTGGTACAGGCCGTACTTGGCGATGTACTGGACCACCCCGTCCGGTACGAGGTACCAGACCGGGTTGCCTTCGGCCACCCTCGTGCGGCAATCCGTGGAGGAAATGGCCATGGCCGGGACCTCCAGGAGGCTGACGTCTTTGCGGCCCATGCCGTCCAGGACGTGGCCTGGCCGGGTTACGCCCACAAAGTGCGCGAGGGACCAGAGTTCATCGATGTCTTTCCAGGACAAAATCTGGGCCAGGGCGTCTGCGCCGGTGATGAAGAACAGATCGGCGTCCGGACGCAGGGTCCGCAGGTCACGCAGGGTGTCGATCGTGTAGGTCGGTCCCGGACGGTCCACGTCCACCCGGCTCACGGTGAAGCGCGGGTTCGAGGCCGTGGCGATGACTGTCATGAGATACCGGTGCTCGGCTTCGCTGACCTTCTTGGCCATCTTCTGCCAGGGCTGGCCGGTGGGCACAAAAACGACTTCGTCGAGGTCGAACTTGGCCGCGACCTCACTGGCCGCGACAAGGTGTCCGTGGTGGATGGGGTCGAACGTGCCACCCATCACACCCAGACGCAGGCGGCGCTGGGCGCCGCGCTGCTTCGTGGGGGCGGAAATATTAGTGACCTTGACCGTGATCGTGCTTGTTCGGGTGCTGGCGGTGCGGGTCCGCGTGCTCCTCGACAGCCACGTGGCGCCGGCCCAGGTTGGAGTAGGACAGGGTGATCATCAGCAGGACCACCAGGATCGCGAACATGGTGCCGCCAATGACAAACGGCGGTGCAATGAGCGGTGCGAGTTCCTCGTGGCCCGATTCGCCGGCGGCGGCGACGAAAGTGGCGATCTGCTGCGACAGCATGTTCTCCCCTAGTGAGTTCAAAATTTGACGACAGCGGAGGTGTCCGCCGTTCCGGTCTTCCGTTCCATGTTACAGCGTTGCTAGCCCCGGATCTGGCCCTCGCCCTGCACGATCCACTTGGTTGTGGTCAGCTCGGTCAGTCCCATGGGGCCGCGGGCATGGAGTTTTTGGGTGGAAATGCCCACTTCGGCGCCGAGGCCGAGCTCGCCGCCGTCGGTGAAGCGGGTGGAGGCGTTCACGATCACGGCGGCCGAATCGACCTCGGCGATGAAGCGCTCGGCGTTGGCGAGGTCGTTGGTCAGGATCGCTTCGGTGTGGCCGGTGGACCACTTCCGGATGTGCCTGACGGCCTCGTCCAGGCTGTCCACCATGGCCACGGCGAGGTCCAGGTTCATGTATTCGGTGGCCCAGTCGTCTTCCGTGGCCGGCACGGAGTGGACCGAGGCCGGCAGGGCGGCGCGGATGCGCTGGTCCACGTGCAGGGTGACCCCGGCAGCCCGCAATGCGGCGGCGACCGCGGGAAGGACGGTGGACTTGGAGTGCACCAGGAGCGTTTCGACAGTGTTGCAGACGCTGGGCCGCTGGGTCTTAGCGTTCAGGAGGATGTCCACGGCCATTTCCTCGCTGGCGGAAGCGTCCAGGAAGATATGGACGTTGCCTTCACCGGTCTCGATGACCGGCACGGAGGAGTTCGTCACAACGGCCTGGATCAGCTCGCGCCCGCCGCGGGGAATGAGCACGTCCACCCGGCCGCGCGCCCGCATAAGCGCGTTGGCGCCGTCGCGGCCGTATTGGTCCACGGTCTGGACGGCGTCGGCGGGCAGGCCCACCGATTCCAGCGCATCCCGGAGGATGGTGATCAGGGCGGCGTTGGTGGCAGCGGCGGCGGATCCGCCGCGCAGGATGACGGCGTTGCCGCTCTTGAGGGCCAGTCCGGCGATGTCGACCGTGACGTTCGGGCGGGCCTCATAGATCGCGGCCACCACGCCCATGGGTACGTTGATCTGGCGCAGGCGCAGCCCATTGGGGAGGGTCTGGCCCCGCACGACGTTGCCGACGGGATCGGGCAGGGTGGCGAGGTTTTCCAGTGCGGCGGCGAGGGCCGTGATGCGTGAGTCGGTCAGCGTCAGGCGGTCCAGCAGGGCGGCGCTGGTGCCGGCGGCCCGGCCGGCCGCGACGTCCTTGGCGTTGGCGGCCAGGATCTGGTGCTTGTGATCCACCAGCGCCTTGCCGACGGCGCGCAGGCCCCGGTCCTTCCAGGCCCGGTTGGCGCGTGCCATCCTGTGGGCGGCGTGGCGTGAGCGGTCTGCGACCGCGTGGACGGCTGCTTCGGTCTCCGTTGCCGTGCCCGGGACCGCTGCCGGATCCGGTACCGCGGCGAACCCTTGGGCGGGCGCGGCGTTGTCGGCAGGAACGGTGCCGGCAGGCACATCAGTCACGGTAGCGGAAGTCAGGGCCTCAGTCATGCTTCCAGTTTAGGCGTCGGGGGAACCTAGACCAGCACCAGGTCGTCAACATGAACAACTTCGCGGTCATATCCGCGGCCCAGTGCCCTGCCGAGCTCATGGGTGGAACGGCCCAGCATTTGGGGCAGCTCGGCGGCCGAATAGTTGACCAGCCCGCGGGCAATCACGGTGTTGTCCACGGACACCATCTCCACGGCGTCGCCGGCCTCGAAGTCGCCTCGCACCKCGGCGATTCCGGCCGGCAGAAGCGAGGTGCGGCGGTCGCGGACGGCCTTGACGGCACCGTCGTCGAGCACCAGGGTGCCGCGCACGGATGCCAGGTGGGCCAGCCACAGGAGCCGGATCGGCTTGCGCGCGCCGTTGACGGAGAACCATGTGCCCACGTCCTCGCCGGCCAGCGCGGCGGCCGCGTTGGCCGTGGATGTTACGAGGGCGTGGATGCCCGACCCAGCGGCGATGCTGGCGGCTTCGACCTTGGTGACCATGCCGCCCGTGCCCACACCGGCCTTTCCGGTGCTGCCGATCGAGACGCCGTCGAGGTCGTGGGGGCCGGAGACGTGCGGAATCCGCTTGGCGCCGTGCGACGGCGGACCGTCGTACAGGGAGTCGACGTCGGACAGCAGCACGAGCGCGTCGGCGCGGACCAGGTGAGCCACCAGGGCCGCGAGGCGGTCGTTGTCGCCAAAGCGGATCTCGTGGGTGGCTACGGTGTCGTTTTCGTTGACCACCGGGACAACGCCGAGGTTCAGCAGCCGGTCCAGCGCGCGGAACGCGTTGGTGTGCTGGCTGCGGCGCATGAAGTCATCGGCGGTCAGCAGCACCTGGCTGACGGTAACCCCGTGCGCGCCGAAGGCGTGGGTGTAGCGGGCCATCAGCAGGCCCTGGCCCACACTGGCGGCGGCCTGCTGGGTGGCGAGGTCGCGGGGGCGCTTCTCGAGGCCGAGCGGGGCGAGACCGGCGGCGATCGCACCGGAGGACACCAGGATGATCTCCGCGCCCGCGTTGCGCTTGTGCGCCAGGGCGTCTGCGAGCCCGGTCAGGGCCTCTTCGGAGATCCCGCCCTTGATGGACGTCAGCGAGGACGAGCCGACCTTGACGACGATCCGGCGCGCCCCGGACAGCGCACTGCGGTCCGGGGCGTTGATGGTCTGGGCACCGATGTTTTGGGCACCGATGTTTTGGGCACCGATGTTTTGAGCGCTGGGCGGCTGGGACCCGTGCTCGACGACGGTCTTACTCGTCATCGGCTTCGCCCAGTCCACTCTCCTTGAGCGGCTGCCGCGCGCGGCGGCCGCTGACGGATTCGGTCCAGATGCCGGCCTTGCGTTCGGCTTCGAGCTCGGCGCGGGCGGCGGCCTTGGCGTCGCGGCGTTCCTGCTGTTCGTCGCGCTTCTGGCCACGCGTCGGGCGGTCGCCGATGTCGGCGAAGCGCACGTCGGTGCCGCGGGGCGAGGCGAGCAGCTCGGCACCGGCCATCATGGTCGGCTCCCAGTCGAAGACGACGCCGTCGTCCTCGCCGATGACCACCATGTCGCCCGGCTTGGCGCCCTGCTTGAACAGTTCATTTTCAACGCCGAGCTTGGCCAGGCGGTCGGCGAGGTAGCCGATCGCCTCCTCGTTGGTGAAGTCTGTCTGCTTGACCCAGCGCACGGGCTTGTCGCCGAGGACGCGGAAGAGCGGCTCGAGGTTCTTTTCTTCGCGGCGGATCGTGAAGCCGGTCTCGTTGACGGCGCGGGGGCGCAGCACGGGGGCGTGTACCTTCGGCGGGGTCGCGGCGACGGCGTCGCGGGCGGCCTTGACGATTTCGGCCATGGCGAAGCCGAGCTGGCGGAGGCCTTCGTGGCTCGTCGCCGAGATTTCGAAGACCTTGTAGCCCCTGGATTCGAGCTCCGGGCGGACGAACTCGGCCATGTCCTTGCCGTCCGGCAGGTCAACCTTGTTCAGGGCCACGAGGCGGGGGCGGTGGTTCAGCGGAACGACCTCGCCGTCGGACCCGCTGTAGCTCATGTCCACAGCGTACTTCTCCAGCTCGGCCTCGATGATGGCGAGGTCGGAGAGCGGATCGCGGTCCGATTCGAGCGTGCCGCAGTCCAGCACGTGCACCAGGGCGGCGCACCGCTCGACGTGGCGCAGGAAGTGGTGGCCCAGGCCCTTGCCCTCGCTGGCGCCCTCGATCAGGCCGGGGACGTCGGCAATGGTGAAGCGGACTTCACCGGCCTGGACGACGCCGAGGTTGGGGATGAGGGTGGTGAAGGGATAGTCCGCGATCTTGGGCCGGGCGGCGGACATGGCGGCGATCAGGCTGGACTTGCCGGCGGAGGGGAAGCCGACGAGGGCGATGTCGGCGATGGACTTCAGTTCCAGGACGACGTCGCTGGATTCGCCTTCGATGCCGAGCAGCGCGAAGCCGGGCGCGCGGCGCTTCTGTGAGGACAGGGAGGCGTTGCCGAGGCCGCCAATGCCGCCGGCGGCGGCGATGTATTCGTCGCCTTCGGCCACGAGGTCGGCGATGACGTCGCCGGACTTGGACTTCACCACGGTGCCCACCGGCACCGGAAGGATCAGGGTTTCGCCGTTTTTGCCGCCGCGCCAGTCGCCCATACCGGGGCCGCCGTTGGTGGCGTGCCGGTGGGGCGCGTGGTGGTAGTCGAGCAGGGTGGTGGTCTGGGGGTCCACGCGAAGGATGACGTCGCCGCCGTTGCCGCCGTTGCCGCCGTCGGGACCGCCGAGGGGCTTGAACTTCTCGCGGTGGACGGAGACACAGCCGTGACCGCCGGTACCGCCGGATACGTGCAGTACTACCCGGTCTACAAAGCTCGCCACGTGGATCTCCTCAGTGCTGTTCCCCGGACCCCCAAAGGGGCCCAAGATGATTGTAATGCGGTTAAAACACCGGTGGAGCGGACCTAATGGCCCGCCCCACCGATTTAGAACTTATTGTTACTCTGCAGCTGCAGCAGCCACGATGTTCACAACGCGGCGACCACGGCGGGTGCCGAACTCGACAGCACCGGGGGTCAGGGCGAACAGGGTGTCGTCCCCGCCGCGGCCTACGCCGGCGCCCGGGTGGAAGTGGGTGCCGCGCTGGCGGACGATGATCTCGCCTGCGGAAACTACCTGGCCACCGAAGCGCTTGACGCCGAGGTACTGGGCGTTGGAGTCACGACCGTTGCGAGTGGAACTCGCGCCTTTTTTATGTGCCATTTGAAATGCCTGCCTTCAAAAATTCTGGGGAATCTGCTGGAACCTGAACAGTAACGAAGAGTTACTTGATACCGGTGATCTTGACCTTGGTCAGTTCCTGACGGTGGCCCTGACGCTTCTTGTAACCGGTCTTGTTCTTGAACTTCTGGATGACGATCTTCGGACCACGGAGGTCTTCGAGGATCTCAGCCGTAACCGTTACCTTGGCCAGGTCCGCAGCAGCAGACGTGACTTTGTCACCGTCCACCAGGAGCAGTGCGGGCAACTCAAAGGTGCTGCCGGCTCCACCGGGGACGCGGTTCAGGGTAACGAAGTCTCCAACGGAAACCTTCTCTTGGCGGCCGCCTGCGCGGACAATCGCGTACACCACTGGGGAACTCACTTCTCTCGACGTTTATTACTAGATTTGCGTGCGGAACCAGGGGCCAAATTGTTTGGACCGGCTCACGCTGTGCCTCAACGCCGGTGGATTCCCCGGGGGAACCCATGAGCTACCCCCGGAACAAATCCATTTGGAATTCCAAGTGGACTGTTCTCAGGGTCATAACCCAAGTGTTGGCGTAAGCACCGAAGATCTAGAATACGCTAATTTTGCCTTCGGCCGCAAATGAGGCTGGTTCCGGCGGGTAGTCCGTGATAGGCGCCACAGTGTCTTGATGCAAAGTCCCCGCCAATGTTCTTGGCCGGGATCTTGACCATCCTGAGCTGTGTTGCCGCAACGACTTCCGGAACCGTGCCCCACCATCGTACCGGTAGTCCGGACCAGCTCGCGTCAGGCGTACAACCGCGGCGCGTCGAAGAAGTCCACTTCGTAGCGCGATGACTGCCGGAAGGCCAGGGCCATGGCCTCCCGCTCGCTCTCCGATGCCCGCCCGGCCGCCGTGTCCGTGTACGCGATGGCCTGCCGGGTCGCGGCGGCGAAGTCCTCGTCGGCGTAGGTCCGCAGCCAGCCGGCGTAGGGGTGCTCCCCGGGGGCGCCGCCGGCCAGGAACTCCCGGTGCAGCGTGGAACCGACCTCGGCGTAGAGCCAGAAGCAGGGCAGTGCCGCCGCCACGAGGACGCCATAGCTGCCGGAGACCGAGGCGGCCAGCAGGTGGTCCACATACGCTTTCGTGACCGGGCCCAGGGTGGAGGCCGTGGGGCGGGCGCTAAGCCAGGACCGGTGCAGCTCGGATTCGACTTCCAGGCAGGTCTGCGCCGAACGGGCCCAGAACAACTGCTCGGCCTCGGTGGGGGCAATCGCCGCGGCCCGGGCCAGGACCCGGGAGTAGCCGTTGAGGTAGATGGCGTCCTGGGCGAGGTAGTACGCGAACTCGTGCTCGGGCAAGGTGCCGTCGGCCAGTCCGCGGACGAAGTCCAGGGCGTAGATCGCCTCAAGATCGCCCGCGGCTCCTGCGCGCAGGGCTGCGGCGAACTCCCCCGCCGCCGGACCGTGCCCGGCCGGGCGGTGCTGGCCGCGCTGGCCGTCTTTGAGGGCCTGCCCGCCCTGGAGGTGCTGGAGGTGGTGGAAGTGGTGGACCGGGCCGTTGCCGGTGCCGACGTCCAGGGCCGAGGCTTCTCGGAGCGCGCCCAGCAGCCACGGTTTGACTTCACGCAGCGCCGCTTCCCAGTCCCCCACCCGGGCCTGCACGGTGGCCATAGCCGAGGACAGGGAGCAGCCGGTGCCGTGGCTGTTGCGCGTCGCGATCCGCTCCCCCGGCACCACCACCGTTTCCTGGCCGAGCAGGCCGCCGGTGTTGACCAGTGCGTCCGGGCAGCCGTCCGTGTCGCCGTTGCCGGCGGCGTGGCCGTCGGCGCCGGCGCCGTGGGCATGCCCGCCCCCCGGCCCGCCGCCCTGGAGGTGTCCGCCCTTAACCAGGACAGTGGTGCCGGTCAGGGCGGCCAGCCGCTTGCCCTGCGCCAGGGCCTCGGACCAGTCGGCCACGACGGGCTCCTTGAGCAGGATGGCGAGTTCGGCGAGGTTGGGCGTGATGAGGTCCGCCAGCGGCAGGAGGCCCTGCAGGGCGGCCTCGGCGGATTCCTGCAGGAGCCGGTCCCCGCTGGTGGCGACCATCACCGGGTCCAGGACCACGACGGCGGGGCGCACCTTTTCCAGCCAGACGCGGACGGCTTCGATCACGGCGGCGTCACCGAGCATGCCGATCTTGACGGCGTCGATGCCGATGTCGTCGCTGATGGCGTCCAGCTGCGCCGTGAGGAACGCCGCCGGGGGAACGTGGACGGCGCGCACGCCCTGGGTGTTCTGCGCTGTCAGGGCGGTGATGGCGGCCATGCCGTAGCCGCCGTTCGCCGCGATGCTCTTCAGGTCGGCCTGGATTCCGGCCCCGCCGGAGGGATCGGAGCCGGCGATGGCCAGCACACGGGGAATGCGCGGCGGGGCCGGCAGAGACTCGCAGTGCAAAAAATTGAGCGGGAGGAACTCGGACGGATTCGGTCTCGCGGACAAGGCAGACATCCCTTCGCCGGTGCTAACCGGACAGGTTCAACGGGTCTGGATCTCAGCCGGCCCGATGCCCGGCACCCCGTGTCAGTGTTCCAGCCTAGCCGCTGCCACCCTGCGGACCCGTTAACGCACGAGCGGGCCCGGGCCTGGGCGGACGTATGTTACGTCTGCCCCGACCCGGACCCGCAACCCGACCAGTCGAAATAATGACCGGACGGGGACGTGGTCAGTCGCGGAGGACTACAGCTCCGACGCCGGCACGCCGACGCCGAGGATGATCGGCTCGTTGCCGGCCGGGAGGGACGCAGGCCTGGCCGCAGCGGGAGCCTTGGCCTCGTGGACCGATCCGGCCGCGGCCGGCCGGGTTGCCTCTCGGTGCTCCACGGAGGTTTCGTTGGCTGCGCCCTGGGCGCGGCTGGCACTCCGGTTGCGGCGTGCGCGGCGGCCGCGCAGCGTCGTGGTGTCAGCTGTGCGTGACGCCGGCGCCTCCGCAGCGCGGACGGCCGCCGGCGCCTCGGGCGCCGTGGCTTCCGGTGCGGCAACAGCCGCTGCCTGACCGGCCGCCAGGCCGGCGGCCTGGTCCGGCTTGCCGGCCTCTGCTTCGCCCAGGTTTGCGAAAGCCTCGGTCAGCAGGTCCAGGGTCAGGGCCGGTGACGGCGCGTCCTCCGCGTGCTCGACGAAGGGCAGGGCCACCTGCTCGCCGCCAAACGTCAGCACCGTTGCGGGGCGGCCGGCTGCCTCGTCGGCGGCTGCGAGCTGCGTGACGGCGTCGACAGCGGCCTGGCGGGCCCCGGCGTCGCTGGCTGCGGCTGCCTCCCCGTCGTGCAGGTGCGCGGCATGCGCTGCGGCAGCGATGTTGGCCAGCGCTGCCCGGGTGGCCTCGGCCTTGGCGTGGCGTTCGGCCTCGGTGGGTTCGGCGTGGACGGGCGCGGGTGCGGCCGGCGCGGTCTCTCCGCCCTGGCCTCCCCTGCCGCGGCGACGGCTCTTGCGTTCCGGTCGGGCAGCAGGCTGCGCCTCGGTGCGCGGCACATAGTGCTCCGCGGCGACCGTGTTGGCGCGGCGGTGCTCCACCGGCTCGTCGTGGGTGACGATGCCGCGGCCCGCACATGTTTCGCACTGTTCGCCGAAGACTTCCAGCAGCCCGGTGCCCATCCGCTTGCGGGTCATCTGCACGAGGCCCAGCGAGGTCACCTCGGCCACCTGGTGCTTGGTCCGGTCCCGGCCCAGGCACTCCACCATGCGGCGCAGCACGAGGTCGCGGTTGGATTCGAGCACCATGTCGATGAAGTCGATCACGATGATGCCGCCAATGTCGCGCAGGCGCAGCTGCCGGACGACTTCCTCAGCCGCTTCCAGGTTATTCTTGGTGACGGTTTCCTCAAGGTTGCCGCCGGAGCCGGTGAATTTGCCGGTGTTGACGTCGACCACGGTCATGGCTTCGGTGCGGTCGATCACGAGCGAACCGCCCGAAGGCAGGAAGACCTTCCGGTCCAAGGCCTTGTGGATCTGCTCGTCGATGCGCCAGGCCGCGAAGATGTCCGTGTCCTTGGTCCACTTCTCGAGCCGGCCCACGAGGTCCGGTGCGACGTAGGTGACGTAGGCCTCGATGGTGTCCCAGGCTTCCTCGCCGGAGACGATCAGCTTGGAGAAGTCCTCGTTGAAGACGTCCCGGACCACCTTAATGGTCAGGTCAGGTTCGCCGTAGAGCAGCTCGGGGGCGAGGATCTTGGTGGACGTCGACTGGCTCTCGATGCCTTCCCACTGCGCGCGGAGGCGGTTGATGTCGTGCGTCAGCTCTTCCTCGGAAGCTCCCTCGGCCGCGGTGCGGACAATGACGCCCGCGTCCTCGGGCAGGCGGTCCTTGAGGATCCGCTTGAGGCGGTTGCGTTCGACGTCGGGCAGCTTGCGGGAGATGCCGGTCATGGAACCGCCGGGCACGTACACGAGGTACCGGCCGGGCAGTGATATCTGGCTGGTGAGACGGGCGCCCTTGTGGCCGACCGGGTCCTTGGTGACCTGGACCAGCACGGAGTCGCCGGACTTCAGCGCGTTCTCGATGCGGCGCTGCTTGCCCTCGAGGTTGACGGACTCCCAGTTCACTTCACCGGCGTAGAGCACGGCGTTGCGGCCGCGGCCGATGTCCACGAAAGCGGCTTCCATGGAGGGCAGCACGTTCTGGACCTTGCCCAGGTAGACGTTGCCGATCAGGGAGTCCTGCTGGGTCTTGGACACGAAGTGCTCGGCCAGGACGCCGTCCTCAAGGACGCCGATCTGGATTCTGTCGTCGCGCTGGCGGACGATCATCTGGCGGTCCACGGACTCGCGGCGGGCCAGGAACTCGGCCTCGGTGATGACGGTACGGCGGCGGCCGGTGTCGCGGGATTCGCGGCGGCGCTGCTTCTTGGCTTCCAGGCGGGTGGAGCCCTTGACGGATGTGACGCGGTTGTTCACCGGCGCCTCGGCCATGGCCCGCGGCGCACGGACGCGGGTCACCGTGTTGGGCGGATCGTCGCCTTCCCCGCCGGTCAGCTCCAGGTCCTGGTCTCCACGGCGACGGCGGCGGCGGCGGCGGGAGGTCACACCGTCTTCGAGGATTACCTCGGAGCCTTCGTCGCCCTCTTCTTCGGTGCCTTCCGACTCGGTGTCGGACTCGGCAGAGGTGCGGGTGCGGCCGCGCCGGCCGCGGCTGCGGCGCCGACGGCGATTGCCGGCGTCCTCGTCCTCGTCGCCTTCCTCGTCCTCGGGCTCAGCTGCTGCGGCGGCAACGGGGGCCGGACGCACCACAGTGCTCAGGTCCGGGGCCTGGAAGATGACGGAAGTGAGGGCACCCGGTTCCATGAACAGCGACGCGGCCGGGCTTTCCTCGGGGCGGGCTTCCGGCTCTTCAGGCTGGGCTGCGGCGGCTTCCGCGGTGGGTGCTTCCGCCGCGGCGGCTTCTTCGGCCGGGAATACTGCCGCGGGTGCTTCTTCGGCCTTCGGGGCGGCCTTGGCACGGCTGGCACGGCGGCGGACCGGCTTCTCTGCAACCGTCTCTGCGGCCGTTTCTGCGGCGGCAGCTGCGTCAGTGCCAGCTGCTGCCGGGGCCTCAGCCGCGGCAGGTGCGCCGGCTTCGGCGTCGCCGGCGAAGGCAGGCAACGGTTCCGGGGCTGCTACAGCTTTCCGGGTCCGGGTGCGCCGCGCGGGCGCCTTGGCCGCAGTCTGGGCTGCAGCAGTTTCAGATACAGCAGCTTCGGGTTCAACAGTGTCAGATCCGGCTGCTTCGACGTTGGCCGGCTTACGGCGGCCCCGGACGGGCTCATCTGAACCGGCCGCGTCGGCCAGGGCCGCGGCTTCGGCAACAGCCTCGGCCGCCTCCGCGGCGTTGACCTTGGCGACGGGCGCCTTCCGGCGGGTCCGTACGGCCCTCTTCGGCGCTACCGGAGCCTCTGCTTCCGCAGTTCCCTGCGCTTCCCCGGTGACTACTAGTTCTTCGTTTCCGGCTACTACCTGGTCATTATCCATATGTGGCGACACTCCTGCCCCTGATGCGCCGCCACATTCGGCGCCCCTTGGGGGCAAATATGCGTCAACACCCGCAGGCATTGACAGAAGTCAATTGGATACCCTCAGGTTCGCACCGGCAGTGGGGTGCGGCAGCCCTGGAGGGCCGGCGAGATTGTTTTGGAACCCGTTGACCTACACGCCACAACCAGGTGCCGTCCAATGGCATTGCGGGACAGCTGGAATCAGAGGATCCGCAGCTCCCTGCTCATCATTGGCGGTCTTGAAACAAAATCGCCGGACCGGAATCCGGATGTGGATCGGGTTCCAGCCACGATCATTGTCTCACAGGAGCCGTGAAAGCAGGGGCAGGCGGGGCCGGAAGTGCAGCAGGTGCGGCCGGGCGCGGCGGGCGGGGCCGTTCTCCGGCGCTGTTCAGCCTCCGGCGTTACAATCGGGGCAAGAAGCACCCGGTCAAGACGACTAAAAAAGGACTCAATTTCCATGCCCAGCATCTCCAGCACTGCCGGCGACGCGACCGTGCACCAACCGGGTTCCGGCCCGGCCCCTGCGGCGCGGCCCCTTCCCACGATGACCCGCGACCGCCCGTTCGCCTGGCTCCTGCTGATCACCGGCGTCATCGGCTGGCTCGCGTCCGGGGCCCTGGTGCTGGAGAAGCTGGAGGTCCTGAAGGACCCGAACCACGTCACGGTCTGCGACGTGAACCCGTGGATCTCCTGCGGCCAGGTCATGCAGACACCGCAGAGTTCCGTGTTCGGCTTCCCTAATATGTTCATCGGAATCGTCGCCTTCGCCGTGATCATCACCACGGCCATGGGTATCCTGGCCGGCGCCCGGTTTTCCCGGTGGTATTGGCTGGGGCTCCAGGCGGGCGTGACGCTGGGCTTCGCCTTCGTGGTCTGGCTCTGGTCCCAGGCCCTGTACGCCATCCACATCCTCTGCCCGTTCTGCATGATCGTCTGGGCCGTGATGATCCCGCTGTTCGTCTGGGTGAGCGTCCGGAATATCTCCCACGGCGTGATTGCCCTGCCCGCCGGTCCCACCAAGGTGATCGGCGACTCCGGCTGGATCATTACGGCGCTGCTGTACGTCGCCGTCGTCGCGACGATCTTCTTCGCCTTCATCCAGGTTTTCATCGGAACCTCCGGCTACTAAACGCCCCAACCGCACCGAAGAGACGGTTAAGGCCAATGCTCGCGCTGGGCATTGGCCTTAACTGTCACTTCGGTGAGACGGCACGGGCCTATGTCGGGACTTATGGCACGACCCCGCGCGCGCAGGTTACATAAGGCTGGAGGAAGGAAGACCGGAGGCCTCTTGATGACTGTTCTTATTGCGTATGCAAGCGCCTTGGGGTCCACCCGGGAGATGGCACAACATATGGCATCCCGCATGGCTGGTGCACTGGGCGAGGTGGAGTGCCGGTCCGTGGAGGACGTCGGGGCCCTCTCCCGCTATGAGGCTGTCGTCGTCGGCAGCGCCGTCCACAACCAGGCCTGGCTGCCCCCGGCTTTGCTGTTCTTCAAACACCATGCCCGCGAGCTGGCCAATCGGCCCGTGTGGGCCTTCAGTGTAGGGATGGCGGATGCGCTGCCTAAGCCCATTCGCCGGCGCGGCGCGGCACTGCAACAGGAACGTCTGGCAGAAGTCCTGATCAAAGAAGTTCCGCTTCGAGGCCACAAACTCTTCTCCGGCGTCTACCAGGCCGGCCAGATGCCGGCACCGCTCCGGGTGTTGTTCAGGCTCACCGGCGGCCGATTTGGGGATTTGCGGGACTGGGCGGCAGTCGACGAATGGACGGATCAGATTACGGCCCAACTTGCTAAACCTGCTTCGTCCACGTCTTCAGGCAGCATCACAGGCTAATGCCATCGAGACTGCGCATCCCGGCCGCGGCGCCCGGCGCGGTGGTGCGTGCACGGGAGGACCCATGACCGTTGTGAGCATTCACGCCGAACGAGGGGACATGCCTGCCTACGCGGCGACGCCGGCCGGTGCCGGTCCGTGGCCCGGCGTCGTCGTCATCCATGACGCACTCGGCCTGAGCCGTGACACCAGAGACCAGGCCGACTGGCTGGCCGGGGAGGGGTTCCTCGCCGTGGCACCCGACCTGTTTTACTGGGGCAGCAGGGCGGCCTGCTTGTGGTCCCTCATCCGCGGCTGGCGGCCCCTCGGCGACCTGGACCTCACCCGCGCGTGGCTGGCCGGACGGGACGGCTGCACCGGCCGGATCGGCGTGATCGGCTTCTGTATGGGCGGCGGGTTCGCCCTCATGCTGGCCCCGGACCATGACTTCGCCGCGGCAAGCGTCAACTACGGCGGACTCGATGACGGGACTGCCCGCGCAATGCCCCGGGCCTGCCCCATCGTTGGCAGCTACGGCGCCAGGGACCGCTGGCCCGGAGTGCGCAAGGTCCCGGCGCGTCTGGAGCCGCTGCTCGCCGACGCCGGGATAGACCATGACATCAAGGTCTATCCCGACGCCGGTCACGGCTTCCTCAACAGGCATGGCCCGTCGGAGCTCACATTCGGGGACAAGGTGCTCGCGAAGCTGGTTGGGGCCGGTTACCACGAGCCCTCCGCCGAGGACGCGCGTCTGCGCATCCTCGGCTTCTTCCGGGAACACCTGACCAATGAAGGGGAAGCGCGATGATGCACCCTGCACCGAGGGGAGCCTTGCTGGCAGCGGGCGCTGTGGCCGGTTTCGCTGCCGGCTACCTGACACTCGTGCGGCCACGCCTGCTTCGCTGGGGCGCGACCGTTGACGAAGTGCGGGGACCTTACCCGGGGGCGGGGTTGATTCCGGGCAGCACGCGAGGGGCGACCATGGCGGTGACCATCGATGCGCCCCCTTCGCACGTGTGGCCCTGGCTGGTGCAGATGGGAACGGATCGCGCCGGCTGGTACAGCTGGGACCGTCTCGACAACTTCGGGCGCCGCAGCACAGAGAGCATCCATCCCGAGTGGCAGGAGATCGCCGCTGGTGACCGACTGGCGGCGACGCCCGACGGCAGCGAGTGGTGGGCGGTCGCGGCGCTTGAACCCGAGCGGTTTCTGGGCCTGCGTATGTCGATCGATCTCCGGGGGCGTCCCTTCGACCCGGCACGAACCCGGCCACGCTATTACACCGACTCGCTCTGGGGATTCGAGCTGCGGGAGTCCGCGGGTGAGCRCACCCGGCTGGTAGTCAGCGGGTACTGGTCGCTACAGCCACAATGGCTGCAACCCATCCTGAGCATCACCATGCTGGAGCCCGCGCATTGGGTCATGCAGACCCGTCAGTTCTCGAATCTAGTGCGCCTCGCCAGCCGCTGAGAGTTCCCCGCGGCCCGGAGCGGGCCGCGAAGCCCCAACCGCCGCGAGGTGCCAGAGCGCGAGGGGACAGTTAAGGCCAATGTCCGGTACGAACATTGGCCTTAACTTTCCCCTCGGTGGGGGTGTCCCGAAATTCGGGCTAGAACCAGATCTTGATCTCGCGCTCGGCGGATTCCGCCGAATCCGAGCCGTGTACCAGGTTCTGCTGGACCTTCAGGCCCCAGTCGCGGCCGAAGTCGCCGCGGATGGTGCCGGGCGCTGCCGTCGTCGGGTCCGTGGTACCGGCCAGGGTGCGGAAGCCCTCGATGACGCGGTGGCCCTCGAAGATCGCGGCGACCACGGGGCCGCTGAGCATGAACTCAACCAGCGGCTCGTAGAACGGCTTGCCGACGTGCTCCTCGTAGTGCTGCTCCAGCAGTTCGCGGCTCGCGTCGACTTTCTTGAGCTCGGCCAGGGTGTAGCCCTTGGCTTCGATCCGGCTCAGGATGGCGCCGGACAGGTTGCGGGCGACTCCGTCGGGCTTGATCAGGACGAGGGTGCGCTCAATGCTCACAGCTGCTCCAATGTGTTGGGGTGGGATTTGGGTCAAGTCTACGGGGTTCGGGCCAGGTGCCCGGGCACAGGTTCAGGCTCTGTTTCAGGCGCTGTTTCCCGGCGCGGGGCCCTGGGGGTGGGCGGCATCCCAGTCGGCCTGCTCGCGCTCCCGCTGGGCAGCTTCCCGGTCAATCCGGATGCCGGTCCGGATCCCGTACCACCACGCCACGGCGAAGAGCGCGCCGACGAGGTACATGGCCGGTTCCACGATGCCGCCCAGGATCAGCACGAGCTGCAGGACCCAGCCCAGGGCCACTCCCCACGGCTTCGAGAGGACAGCGCAGGTGAAGACGAAGACCAGGCACAGGCCGATCCCGACCGAGAAGACCAGGGCCGCAGGGTATTCGTTCCGGTGCAGTCCAAAAACGGCCAGTGTCCCGAAGAGCACCACGAACGCTTCCAGCAGCAGGACCGTGGAGGCAAACATGACCTTCGTGGAACGTCGTTTCTTGGGCATGCCCGGGCGCCATTCGCGTTGGGCTTTGGTGAGTTTCGCCATCGCTTACACGTCCGCCTTTCCGAGCAGGATCCGGGCGTCCGCGACGAGCGTGATGGAACCGGTCACGAGGACCCCGCCGGCGGGCTCGTCGTCGGCTTCGGCCCGTTCCACGGCCCATTCGAGGGCGTCATCGAGCTTCCCGGCGACGTGGATGTTCTCCTCGCCGAAGCCCAGGTCAACCGCGATTTCGGCCAGGTCCTCGGCCGGGACGGCCCGGGGCGAGTTGGACTGGGTGAAGCAGTATTCGGTGGCGAGGCCGCCCAGGGATTCCTTGAGCTGGCGCAGGATCTCCTCGGCGTCCTTTTCCCGCAGCACGCCGACCACCACCACGAGCTTGGTGAAGTTGAAGGCCTCGTGGATGGCCTCGGCGGAGACCCGGATGCCCTCCGGGTTATGGGCGGCGTCCACGATGATGGTCGGCGCGGTGCGGACCACCTCAAGCCGACCCGGGGAGGTGACGGAGGCGAAGGCCTCCTGCAGGATCTCGGCGTCGATCGCCTTTTCCCCGCCAAAGAACGCTTCCAGCGCGGCAATGGCGACGGCGGCGTTCTCGGCCTGGTGCGCGCCGTGCAGCGGCACCAGCAGGTCCTCGTAGCGTCCGGCGATGCCCTGGATGGTGACCATCTGGCCGCCGACCGCGACGGTGCGGGATTCGACGCCGAACTCCACGCCCTCGAAGCGGAACGGCACGTTGACTTCCTTGGCCTTCTCCAGCAGGATCTGGGCCGCGTCGACCGGCTGCGCCGCGCTGATGAGGAAGCTGCCGGGCTTGATGATGCCGGCCTTCTCGTAGGCGATGTCCCCGGTGGTGTCGCCCAGCAGATCGGTGTGGTCCAGGGAGATCGGGGTGACGACGGCCACCTGACCATCGCCGACGTTCGTGGCGTCGGTGATGCCGCCCAGGCCCACTTCGATCACGGCGACGTTGACCGGCTGATCGGCGAAGACCGCGAAGCCCAGGATCGTCAGGCACTCGAAGTAGGTCAGCCGGGGCTCGCCCGCCGCCTCGAGTTCGCCGTCCACGATCTGCAGGTAGGGACGGATCTCGTCCCAGATCCGGACGAACGTCTCATCCGGCACCGGGGCGCCGTCGATGCTGATCCGCTCGGTGACCTTGGACAGGTGCGGGCTCGTGTAGCGGCCGGTGCTCAGGCCGTGGGCGCGCAGCCCGGCCTCGATCATCCGGGCCGTGGAGGTCTTGCCGTTGGTGCCGGTGACGTGGATGATCGGGAACGCCTTGTTCGGCTCCCCCAGGATTTCCATGGCCCGGTGCAGCGGGGCGAGCCGCGGCTCCATTTTGTTTTCCGGCGCCCGGCCCAGCAGCTCGGCGTAGACGCTTTCAACGGAGAATTCGTCGGTCATGGTTTAGGCTCCAACTTTCTTGGCAACGCTGACCTGTGGGTCCTTGACGTCGGCCGCCAGGGTTTCCAGCTCGACGGTCAGGGTTTCAGTCTTGACCAGCTCCGCGTTGGCCAGCAGCGCCTCGACGACGTCCTGCTTCGCCGTGACGGACGTGCTGATCCGGTCGCTGACATTGAGTCCGGCGTCCTTGCGGGCCTGCTGGATGGCGCGGACCATGTCACGGGCCATGCCTTCGGCTTCCAGCTCCGGGGTGACCTCGGTGTTGAGCACCACGAACCCGCCGCCGGGCAGGACCGCCGCTGCGCGGGATCCTTCGCCTTCCGCGGCCTCGGCCACGACGGTTTCCAGGGTGTACTCCTGCGGTTCGAGGTCGAGGCCGCCGGCGGTGACCACCCCGGCGTCGCTGACCGACCAGTCGCCGGACTTGGATCCCTTGATGGCCTGCTGGACGTTCTTGCCCAGGCGCGGGCCGGCGGCCCGGGCATTGACCACGAGCTTCTGCTCGATGCCGAACTCCTCCGGGGAGGCGTTCTCGGCGTCCAGCAGGCGGACCGAGCGCAGGTTCAGTTCATCGGCGACGACGCCGGCGAAGCCGCCCAGCGCGTCCGCGCCCGGTGCCACGACCGTGAGTTCCTGCAGCGGCAGGCGCACGCGCAGGTTCGCGGCCTTGCGCAGCGAGGAGCCGGCGGAGCAGATCTGCTGCACCCGGTCCATCGCCTCGACCAGGCCCGGGTTGGCAGGGAACAGTCCGGCATCCGGCCAGTCGGCCAGGTGCACGGAACGCCCTCCGGTGAGGCCACGCCAGATCTCCTCGGAGATCAGCGGCAGCAGGGAGGCGGCCACGCGGGTGACCGTCTCCAGCGCGGTGTAGAGCGCGTCGAAGGCGTCCACACTCTCGTCGAAGAAGCGCTGGCGGCTGCGGCGGACATACCAGTTCGTGAGCATGTCCAGGTAGCTGCGCAGCTCGTCGCAGGCGCCGGAGATGTCGTAGCTGTCCAGCTGGGCGGTCATGTTCCGGACCAGGTCCCCGGTGTTGGCCATGAGGTACCGGTCCAGGGTGTCGGCGTAGCCGTCGTAGCGGAGCTTCGCGTCGTAGCCCGACGCTTGTCCTGCTGCAGCGTTAGCGGCGTTCGTGTACAGCGTGAAGAAGCTGTACACGTTCCACAGCGGCAGGATGACCTGGCGGACGCCGTCGCGGATCCCCTGCTCGGTGACCACGAGGTTGCCGCCGCGCAGGATCGGGCTGGACATCAGGAACCAGCGCATGGCGTCGGAGCCGTCGCGGTCCAGGACCTCGGAGACGTCCGGGTAGTTGCGCAGGCTCTTGGACATCTTCTGCCCGTCCGAACCCAGCACGATGCCGTGGCTGATGACGTTCCGGAAGGCCGGACGGTCGAACAGCGCGGTGGAAAGGATGTGCAGCATGTAGAACCAGCCGCGGGTCTGGCCGATGTACTCGACGATGAAGTCCGCCGGGTTGTGCGTGTCGAACCATTCCTCATTCTGGAACGGGTAGTGGACCTGGCCGTAGGGCATGGAACCTGAATCGAACCAGACGTCCAGGACGTCCTCAACGCGGCGCATCACGGACTGGCCCTCTTCCGGGGTGCGCGGGTCATCCGGATTCGGGCGGGTGAGCTCGTCGATGAACGGCCGGTGCAGGTCCACCTGGCCGGCCTTGTTCAGCGGCAGGCGGCCGAAGTCGGCCTCGATCTCGGCCAGGGAGCCGTAGACATCGGTGCGCGGGTAGTCCGGGTCGGTGGACTGCCAGACGGGGATCGGGCTGCCCCAGTAGCGGTTGCGGCTGATGGACCAGTCGCGGGCGTTGGCGAGCCACTTGCCGAACTGGCCGTCCTTGACGTTGCCCGGGATCCAGTTGATGTCCTGGTTGAGCTCGGACATGCGGTCCTTGAACTTGGTGACCTCGACGTACCAGGAGGACACGGCGCGGTAGATCAGCGGGTTGCGGCAGCGCCAGCAGTGCGGGTAGCTGTGCTCGTAGCTGGCCTGGCGGACCAGGCGGCCCTGGGCGCGGAGCACCTGGGTGATGGGCTTGTTGGCCTCGAACACCTGCAGCCCGGCGATTTCGGCGAGGTCGCCGTGGCCGAAGAGCGGCAGGAACTTTGCGCCTTCGTCGACCGAGAGGACCACGGGGATGCCGGCCTCTTCACAGATCTTCTGGTCGTCTTCGCCGTAGGCGGGGGCCTGGTGGACGATGCCGGTGCCGTCGGTGGTGGTGACGTAGTCGGCCACGAGGAAGCGCCAGGCGTTCTCGGTGCCGTACTTTTCGGCGTCGTGGAAATAGTCCCAGAGCGGCTCATAGCTCAAGCCGTTGAGCTCGGCGCCGGTGTGGCGGGAGGTGATGGCGGCCTCCGCGGCGGCGGCGCCCTCGGCCCCGTCGCCGTAGCCGAGGTCCTTGGCGTAGGCGGCCAGGAGGTCCGCGGCGAGCAGAAAGCTGCCCGTGACGGGGGCGTCGGCCGCGGCGGCCTTGATCCCGTGCGGGCCGGCCGGCAGGACCACGTAGCTGATGTCGGGCCCGACGGCGAGCGCCAGGTTGGTGGGCAGCGTCCAGGGTGTGGTGGTCCAGGCAAGTGCCTGTACCCCGGCGAGCTGCCTGGACAGCTCCGAGTCCCCTGCCGTGATGGGGAACGTGACCGTGACGGTCTGGTCCTGGCGGTTCTTGTAGACGTCGTCGTCCATGCGCAGCTCATGGTTGGACAGCGGCGTCTCGTCCTTCCAGCAGTACGGCAGGACGCGGTAGCCGTTATAGGTCAGGCCCTTTTCGTGCAGCTGCTTGAAGGCCCAGAGCACGGACTCCATGTACTCGACGTTGAGCGTCTTGTAGTCGTTTTCGAAGTCCACCCAGCGCGCCTGGCGCGTGACGTAGCTCTTCCATTCGTCGGCGTACTTCATGACGGAGGCGCGGCAGGCGTCGTTGAACTTGTCGATGCCCATGGCCTCGATCTGGGTCTTGTCCGTCATGCCCAGCTGCTTCATGGCTTCCAGCTCGGCGGGCAGGCCGTGGGTGTCCCAGCCGAAGCGGCGCTCCACGCGGCGGCCGCGCTGGGTCTGGTAGCGGCCCACGAGGTCTTTGGCGTAGCCGGTCAGGAGGTGGCCGTAGTGCGGCAGGCCGTTGGCGAAGGGCGGGCCGTCGTAGAAGACGAACTCGTTGGACCCGTCCTGACCAGCATCCCGCTGGTCGATGCTCGCCTGGAAGGTGCCGTCCTGGTCCCAGTATTTGAGGATGCGCTCTTCGATCTCCGGGAATTTCACGGAGGCAGACACACCGGAGGTGTTGGAAACTGCGTTGGAAGTTGCGTTTGACGCAGAGGTGGTGGAGCCGGCGCCTGAGGCGGAGGCCTTGGGGTAATAAGTCATCTCGACATCCTGGGTTGAGCTGGTGAACACTTGCATTCAGGATGCGAGGACGGCCCTGTTGTCTTCCGACACCACGGACCGCGGTACCACCTCACTTACCGCCACCGGTCCGCTCCCCTTCGCGAAGGGTCGTGCACCGGCGTCGGCCGCTCATTACTGCTGTGACGGGCTTACCCGTCCGGTTCTACTGGCCCGCGCACGCACCGTGGCGACTAAGTCTCCACCTCACGCGAGGGTGTTCTTCCGGAAGCTCACCGGTGATGGCCGGGTCAAAGCTGCTACGTCGATGGTACCGGAGAAAATAGTGCGTTTCACTGCCCCGCTGCAGCGACGGGCAGTGCCACTGCGTTTCCCGGTGCGGCAAACTCCGCTGTCAGGGGGCGACGCCGGCGGCCCGACTGCATAGACTCATGCCATGACCGTCCCTCGGCCGCCCCGGGCCTACCCGTGAAGCGCCGCAGCGCCAGCCGCCGGTGGCACGTGTCCTCTGCCCTTTGCGCCGCGCCCGTTGCCGTGGTGTCCGTGTTCCGGGCGGTCCCGGCGCCGTGGCCTGCCCCGGTGGTCCAACTCGTGGCCTTCACACCCTGGTTCGTGCTTCCCGCCGGCGCGGCCTTCCTGCTGGGGCTGCGGGCGCGCCGTCCCTGGCTTGCACTCCCGGCCGGCGCCCTCCTGGCCTTGCAGTTGCTCTGGCTGTTCCCGCCGGACCAGGTGGCGGACCGGCTTCTGGCCCGGCAGACGGATTCGCTGCCTGGAGAGCAACGGAGCACGGGGCAGGCGCAGTCCTCAGCGCCGTCGGCCGAACTGAAGGTCATGACCCTCAACGCCTGGAAGGGCCAGGCGGACGCCGCGGAGGTGGTCCGGCTGGTACGCGAAAACGGCGTCGCGCTCCTTGCCGTCCAGGAGCTCTCCCCGGCCCTGGAGAGACGGCTGGACGCGGAGGGACTGGGCGCGCTGCTTCCGCACCGGGTCAGCCGCTCGAGGGACGGCGCGGGCGGCGGCGCCGTGTACTCCGCCCGCCCGCTCGTTCCAACCGACTCCGTGGACGGTTCCGCCTTCCACATGCCTACGGTGCAGTTGGAGCTCGACGCCGGCGGCCGTCCGGTCACACTCGCCGTGACCAACGTGCACACCAAGGCGCCGGTGTGGGGCCGGGCCGGGCAGTGGCGGAGCGAATTGGCCGCCCTGGGCCGCCTCGCCGCCCGTCCCGGCAACATGCTGCTGCTGGGCGACTTCAACGCCACCCTCGACCACGCCGAGTTCCGGCAGATGCTTCAGGGCCAGGACAGGACCCGGCAGGGCGGCCCCCTCGTCGACGCGGGCGCCTCGGCCCTGGCCCGCCTGGTTCCGACCTGGCCCATGGCCGGTCCCCCGTTGCCGGGCGTCGTCATCGACCACATCGTGACCGGCCCGCAGGTGCACAGCAGCGGCTATGCCGTGCTGCCGGTGGCCGGGTCGGACCACGCGGCGCTCCTGGCCACGCTGTCCGTCCCGGCGGAGGGCTAGCTGCGCGGCAGTTTCATGCCGGACTCGGCCATCACGTCCCGGAGCCGGTCCGGGTAATCCGTGATCAGCCCGTCCACTCCGGCACCGATGAGCGCCCGCATGGTGGGTTTGTCATCAACGGTCCACGGGATGACCTGCATGCCTGCCGCGTGGGCACGGCGGACCATGTCGGCGGTGACGTAGGGAACATAGCCCGGATCCGTCACGGCGCCGTTCTGCGGCGTGCCGTGCACCGGAGAGATGGCGTCGAAGCCGAGGGAGGAGGCTGCGGCGACGAGGTCTCCGCCGAAGTCATCGGCGTCGATTCCGCCCAGCCACGGCGACTTGCCGGGCTGGCCTGCCTGGAGGAAGTCCTTGTTGGTCAGGGCCACGGTGCGAATCTGGGGATCGCGCTGTTGGACCAGGCGCAACGAGCCCCAGTCGAAGCTCTCAATCGAGACACGGCTCTGCATGTGGGCGGCCGTAATTTCACGGAGTGCGACGTCGACGAACTGCTCGCGCGGCGCGGTTTCCTGCGGCGCGCCCGCTTCCACCTTGGTTTCGATGTTGAACTTCACCTGGCTGGCCCGGTGAGAATCCGCCAACGCGAAGACCTCGGCCAGCGTGGGCATCTGGGCGCCCGGCGAGGCCGCCTGGCCCGGGAACTGGGGAAGCGTGAGGCTGCCGCAGTCCAGGCTGCGGACCTGCGCGAACGTCAGGTCCTTGACGTACTTGCCGACGTAGGGGAACTGGGGGTCGTTCGGCGTGACAGGAGCCGTGTCCAGGCACTTCTGGCCGCTGATCTTGCGGTCGTGGGTGATGACCTCGTTGCCGTCTTTGGTGATCTGGAGGTCAAGTTCGAGGGTGGAGACGCCGGTCTCGATCCCCTTCGCGAAGGACGCCAGAGTTGACTCGACAGTCAGGCCGATGCCGCCGCGGTGGGCCTCGAGGTCAAAGTGGTTGTCCTGGCCGTTGGTGTTCGTGTCGGCCGCGTGGGCCTGGGCGGCGTTTGCCTGGGCGGCGGCGGTGAGGAGCAGGGCTGCGCTGAGTACGGCAGCGCCGAGCTTCGTCGGGGTTCGCATGGGAAAGTTCTCCACTCTGGTGGTGTGCAGTTGCACGGGCCACCTTGCCCCGCCGCGGCCAACTCCGGACCAGCGCAGCCTGACCACCGCACCACGCCAGGGTGAACGTCCGGTGTCGCCACCGGACGTCCCGGCCCCTGGCCCCGCCCTTGGCCCCGCTCCTGGCCCGCCCTACTGGTTCTTGCGGATCAGCTTGTAGTTGGCCGCCTGCGCCACCGGGCGGATCACGATCTGGTCCAGGTTGATGTGGTGCGGCGCGACGACGGCGTAGCGGACCACGTCGGCCACGTCCTCGGCGGTCAGTGGCTTCTCGACTCCCTGGTACACCTTGGCCGCCGCGTCCTGGTCGCCGAGGCGGTTCAGGGCGAATTCCTCGGTCTGCACCAGCCCGGGGGCCACCTCGATCACGCGGAGGTTGTGCTCGGCCTCTTCGAGCCGCAGGGCGCCGGTCAGGGCGTGCTGGGCGAACTTGGCCGCGTTGTAGCCGCCGCCGCCCTCATAGGCCGAGAGCCCTGCGGTGGAGGTCAGGTTCAGCACGGTGCCCTCGCCGCAGGCACGCAGCATGGGCAGGAACGCGCGGATCAGCTTCATGCTGCCCAGCACGTTGACCTGGAACATCCATTCCCAGTCCTCGGTCTTGGCCCCGGCGACCTTGTCGGCGCCGCGGGCACCACCGGCGATGTTGATCAGCGTGTCGATGCCGCCGGCGCGGGTCACCTCATCGAGCAGCCGGGCCACATCGGCTTCATCGGTCACATCGGCGGGAAGGGCGACGGCGCCGGTTTCGGCGGCGAGCGCTTCGAGCCGGTCGGCACGGCGGGCGACGGCGAACACGGTCCAGCCTTCCTTGCGGAGCGCACGCACGGTGGCCTCGCCGATTCCGGTGCTGGCGCCGGTGACTACTGCTGCTTTGGCTCCTGCTGCAGTGAATTCTTGTGTGTTGTTGTCGATTCCCTCAGTCATGGCACCACAGTAACGGCAATGCCGGGCTCATTTCCTGCTGTTGCTGCCCCGCTCGAGGAACTCCTGCAGCACCCGGGCATGGTTGGTCTCCGGGTCCCGGGCGCCGAAGAGCAAGCGTCACTTTCCCGTGCTCCGCCGCGAGGTCCCGGAGTGTCTGCACGGCCGGGTTGCCCTCGAGCTCGGCTTCGTAGGCCGCCCGGAAGTCCGCGAACCGTTCCTGCATATGGCCGAATTCCTTGCGCAGCGGCGGGGAGGGCGCCACGTCCTTGAGCCAGAGCTCCAGTTGGGCCCGTTCCTTGCTGACTCCGCGCGGCCAGAGCCGGTCCACCAGGACCCGGCAGCCGTCGTCGTCGGAAGGGTCCTCATAGATGCGTTTGACCGCAAAGGTTCCGGCAGAATTGCGCTGAGAATTGCCCATCTGCGCATGCTACTTCACGTTACTTGGGCGGCTCCCACACCCGGCGAACCCGCCGCCGGCCGCATCCCGTACATCAGGGAATGGGAGTTAGTGGAAGAATTGGCCCATGGCTGAAGACAATCAGGGTACAGACACGCCCACCACCGCCCCCATCAACGTTCCGGACAAGCCCGCCCTGGAGGGGCTGGAAGAAGCGCTCACGCGGCGCTGGCTTGACGAAGGGACCTACAAGTTCAACCCGGACACCACCCGGGAGCAGGTCTACTCGATCGACACTCCCCCGCCCACGGCGTCGGGATCCCTCCACGTCGGACACATGTTCTCCTACACGCAGACCGACGTCCTGGCGCGCTACCAGCGTATGACCGGCAAGAACGTCTTCTACCCCATGGGATGGGACGACAACGGCCTGCCCACCGAGCGCCGCGTGCAGAACTACTACGGCGTGCGCTGCGATCCCGCGATTACCTACGATGCCGGCTACCGTCCCCCGGCCGAGCCCGCCAAGAACCAGCGCGACTTTGACGTCATCTCCCGCAAGAATTTCATCGAGCTGTGCGAGGAGCTCGCGGTCGAGGACGAGAAGGTCTTCGAGCACCTCTTCCAGACCCTGGGCCTGTCCGTGGACTGGGACCTGACCTACCGGACGATCGATGACAAGTCCCGCGCCATCTCGCAGCGGGCCTTCCTGGCCAACCTGGCAGCAGGCGACGCGTACATGGCCGAGGCCCCCACCCTGTGGGATGTCACGTTCCGCACCGCCGTGGCCCAGGCCGAGCTCGAAGACCGCGAGGTCGCTGGCGCCTACTACCGCTACCCCTTCTTCACCGAAGACGGCGAAAAGATCTTCATCGAGACCACCCGCCCCGAGCTGCTGGCCGCCTGCGCCGCGCTCGTGGCGAACCCCGACGACGAGCGCTACAAGGCGCTGTTCGGCAAGAAGGTCACCTCTCCCCTGTTCGGTGTCGAGGTAGAGGTCAAGGCCCACCCGCTGGCCAAGGCGGACAAGGGCTCCGGCGTCGCCATGGTCTGCACCTTCGGCGACCTCACCGACGTCACCTGGTGGCGCGAGCTGCAGCTGCCCACCCGCGCGATCGTGGGCCGCGACGGCCGCATCATCGGCGAGACCCCGGAGTGGATCACCACCGAAGAAGGCCGCGCCAACTTCGCGGCCATCTCCGGCAAGACGGTATTCAGCGCCAAGGAGTCCGTGGTGGAGCTCCTGGCCGGCGCGGAGCTGCTCGACGGCGAGCCCAAGAAGATCATGCACCCGGTGAACTTCTTCGAAAAGGGGGACAAGCCGCTCGAGGTCGTTACCTCGCGCCAGTGGTACATCCGCAACGGCGGCCGCGACGAGGACCGGCGCGAACGGCTGATCGGCCGCGGCAACGAGATTGAGTTCCACCCGGCGTTCATGCGCTCGCGCTACGAGAACTGGATTTCGGGGCTCAACGGCGACTGGCTCGTGTCCCGCCAGCGCTTCTTCGGCGTGCCGGTACCGGTCTGGTACCCCCTGGATGCCGACGGCAACCCCGAATACGACGCGCCGATCGTCCCGTCGGACGCGCAGCTGCCCGTGGACCCAGCGGCGGATGCGGCCCCCGGCTACGAGGAAGCCCAGCGCGACGTGCCCGGCGGTTTCACCGGGGACGCGGACGTCCTCGACACCTGGGCCACGTCCTCCCTGACCCCCCAGATTGTGGGCGGCTGGAGCACCGACGAGGCGCTCTTCGCCAAGGTCTACCCCTTCGACGTGCGCCCGCAGGGCCATGACATCATCCGGACCTGGCTGTTCTCCTCCGCCGTCCGCGCCGACGCGCTGCAGAAGACCGCACCGTGGAAGCATGCAGCCATCTCCGGCTGGATCCTGGACCCGGACCGGAAGAAGATGTCCAAGTCCAAGGGCAACGTCATTGTGCCCACGGATGTGCTGGAGGAGTACGGCTCCGACGCGGTGCGCTACTGGGCTGCCTCGGCCAAGCTCGGCGCGGACACCGCCTACGAGATCGCGCAGATGAAGATCGGCCGCCGCCTGGCCATCAAGCTGCTCAACGCCTCCAAGTTCGTCCTGAACCTGGGCGCCACCGAGGACTCGGTCGTCTCCGGCGACCTGTCCGTGCTGAGCAACCCGCTGGACCGGGCCGTACTGGCCCAGCTCGCCGACGTCGTCGAGCAGGCGACCAAGGCATTCGAGGGCTACGACTACGCCCGGGCGCTGCAGATCACCGAGAGCTTCTTCTGGAACTTCACCGACGACTACGTGGAGCTCATCAAGGACCGTGCCTATGGTGCGGCCGGCGAGGAGCAGCAGGCGTCCGTGCTGGCCGCCCTCGCGACGAGCCTGGACACCCTCCTGCGGCTCTTCGCGCCGTTCCTGCCGTTCGCCACGGAGGAAGTCTGGAGCTGGTGGCGCACCGGTTCCGTGCACCGCGCCCAGTGGCCCTCCGCCATCGCCGTCGACGGCGACACGACCCTCCTGGCCACGGTGGGCACCGCGCTCAGCGGCATCCGCAAGGCCAAGTCCGAGGCCAAAGTCAAGCAGCGCACCGAGGTGCTGTCCGCGACGATCACCGCCTCGGAGTCCCTCACGACCCAGCTCAAGGCCGGCCTCGCCGACCTCAAGGCCGCGGCCAACGCCCGTGAACTGGCGCTCGTCGCCGGCGAGGGTGAACTGGCCGTCAGCGACGTCGTGCTGGCACCGGCCGAGCCGCCCGTCCAGGCGTAGTCTCCGGCGGAAACAACACGAAGGGGCCCTCGGTCCGGTTCAGAGAAGCAATTCTGATCCGGCGGGGCCCCTTCGGCGTCGCGGGAAGGCTCAGACCGCGAAGGACGTCTCGAAGTGCGTCAGCACCGGCGGGGCGGCCAGGAGTTCTGCCAGCCCGCTCGCGCCGTCGCCTGCGCGCCAGGCGCGATAGGCGGCGTCGTGTTCCATCGATACCCACTGTTCGACCACGAGAAAATGCGCCGGATCCTGGCTGTCGACCAGCACGTCGACCCCGAGGCAGCCATCAAAGGCGCGCGTATCGGAGAGAATATCGCGGAGCACCGCGGGAGCCGTGGGCAGGGCTTCGGCTTTGACGTTCAAGTCGAGATGGGCTGTAACGGGCATGGCGCTCCAATGTTCGCAGGTGGGGACAGGACAAAACCGGGTACAACCGGGCGGGTTGCCCGGAGATCACGGCACGGGGACCGCTGCCCCGTCATTGGAAGCAACAGCCGGGCCGCCGGGCTTGTTCCTTCGGCCCGGAACCCGGGGCAGCACAAAGCAAGTCCTATCGCTGAGGCGTGAGGTCACCCGGCACGGGTGAGGCGCCGCACCTCACCGGGGGCACAGAATGAAGATGCAGCGGTCCGTCGGATCGCCTCGAACCCCAAGAAGAAGCGGAGGTCATACGCATGACTGAGACACTCGATGAACTGGGGCCGGTCGACTGGATCGTCGTTGAATTCCCCGGACCCGATTTCGGCAAGGGCCAGATCGCCCCGTTCCTGGAGGACCTGGTCCAGCGTGACCTCGTCAGGGTGCTCGACATGGTGTTCCTGAGGAAGATGGAGGACGGCACACTCGAGACGGCGGAGATCTCCGACCTCGACCCGAGCGAGCTCGGCGAGGTGCGCACGGCCGAGGCCGACCTGGCCATGGTGCTCTCTGAACAGGATGTCATGGACCTGGCCGAGACGATCGCGCCCGGCCACTCCGCCGCGGTGCTCGTCTGGGAGAACCTGTGGGCTGCCCCGTTCGGCACGGCAGTCCGCAAGGCCGGCGGCCAACTCGTGGCCAGCGGCCGGATCCCGACCCAGGCCGTCATCGCCGCCTTCCAGGCGGACGCCGAAGACCAGTCCCCTGAAGAAGCGATAGAAGGAGCCTGACATGCCACTGGCAGCACGACGCAGACGCAGGACCGCAGCCGCCGTCGGCGGGGCCGTTGTCGTCGCCCACGGGATCAACCGTCGCGGCGACCGGCGGGAAGACCGCCGTGACGACCGCGGCGACCGCCGGGAGGACCGCCGCGACTGACACCACGGAGCCAGTCCCCTGGCACCCTCAGGTGCGCATGACCCGCCCCGGGTCGTGCGCACCTGCACAATGCCCACTCCCCCAACCGGGGAAACATCCCGGGACGGCGATCTGACGAATTTGGGCACACTGCTTTGGGCCCACTGTTTTTGGGCAAGGTGTTTTTGGGCAAAGGGGAAGCCCCATCAGCGTTTAGCGGTTGGTGGGGCTTCGACTTTTCGATTGTCACGTGACGTCTTAGACAATCTGGCGGGATCCTTAGACTTTCAGGTCTTCCTACCTCGTCACTGGTAGCCATCATCTGACTTTGCCGAAGGCTGCGTCGGATGAGTGTCACTGAATCTTTGGTTCCTGCGTCCCTCTTCTTTCGAAGTGGGTAAGTTCTATTGTTGTCCCCCGGCCTGCCGTGCACAAGAGCCCCGGCAGAACTACAACAGAGTAGTTCTGCCGGGGCTCCCGGGAGGCCGGGCAGCGGCCCGGCCCGGCCTGTTCAGGCCTAGTTAAAGACCGGGCTTTCGGTACGGCTGCGCTTGATTTCGAAGAAGTACGGGAAGGATGCCAGGGTCACCGTGGCGTCCCAGATCTGTCCTGCTTCCTCGCCGCGCGGGATGCGCGTCAGAACCGGGCCGAAGAAGGCCGTGCCGTTGAAGGCGACGACGGGTGTGCCCACGTCCTGACCGACCAGCGAGATGCCTGCCTCGTGGCTGGCGCGCAGCTTTGCATCAAATTCGTCGCTCTGGCCCGCGCCCGCAAGCTCGGCCGGCAGTCCGGCCTCGGCCAGCGACTTGGCGATGACCTCGTCAATGTCCTTGATGCCTTCGTTGTGGATCTTGGTGCCCATGGAGTCGTAGAGCGCCTTGATGTATTCGGCACCGTGCTGTTCAGCGGCGGCGGTGATGACGCGGACCGGAGCCCACGCCTTCTTCAGGAACTCGCGGTACTGCTCGGGCAGTTCCTCGCGGCCCTCATTGAGCACGGCGAGGCTCATGACATGCCACTCGGTCTTGATGTCGCGGACTTCTTCGACTTCGCCGATCCAGCGGGAGGTGACCCACGCGAAGGGGCACATCGGGTCGAACCAGAAGTCGGCTTTGTTGGTCATGGTTTCAGACACAGGTGTTCTCCTTAGGGAAGTCTGCGGGGAAAGCGCCGGGGCGGATCACGCACACGGCGCGCTAAAGATTACAGCGACCTTGGCCGCGATAATATTCCGGATCAGGCGGAYTTGCGCCGTTTGACCTCGTCGTGGGCGATCATCGTGGGCGCTGCCTTCTTGGTCACGACCTCTTCGGTGATCACGACGCTGGCGACGTCGTCGCGGCTGGGGAGGTCAAACATGACCGGGAGCAGGACTTCCTCCATGATGGCGCGCAGCCCACGGGCCCCGGTGCCGCGCTCCAGCGCCTGGTCGGCAATGGTGTTGAGGGCCTCGTCCTCGAAGATGAGCTCGACGCCGTCGAGCTGGAACATCTTCTGGTACTGCTTGACGAGGGCATTCTTCGGCGTCGAGAGAATCTGGATGAGCGCGGCGCGGTCCAGGTTGGAGACGGTGGTGATGACGGGCAACCGGCCGATGAACTCCGGGATCAGCCCGAACTTGAGCAGGTCTTCCGGCATGACCTCGCCGTAGGAATCCGTGGTGTTCTTGACCTCGTTGAGCGGGGCGCCGAAGCCGATGCCCTTGCGCCCGGACCGCGAACCGATGATGTCCTCGAGCCCCGCGAAGGCGCCGGCCACGATGAAGAGCACGTTGGTGGTGTCAATCTGGATGAATTCCTGGTGCGGGTGCTTGCGTCCGCCCTGCGGCGGGACCGAGGCCACCGTGCCCTCGAGGATTTTCAAGAGCGCCTGCTGCACGCCCTCCCCCGAAACGTCCCGGGTAATGGACGGATTTTCGCTCTTGCGTGAGATCTTGTCGATCTCATCGATGTAGATGATGCCCTGCTCGGCCTTTTTGACGTCATAGTCGGCGGCCTGGATAAGTTTGAGGAGGATGTTCTCAACATCCTCACCGACGTAGCCGGCCTCGGTCAGGGCCGTGGCGTCGGCGACGGCAAACGGAACGTTGAGGCGGCGGGCGAGGGTTTGGGCCAGATAGGTCTTGCCGCAGCCGGTGGGTCCGATCAGCAGGATGTTGGACTTGGCGATCTCGACGTCGTCGTGGTGCACGCCGTCGGCGAGGCTGCCGCTCTTCGGCGCGTGGCCGGCCTGGATCCGCTTGTAGTGGTTGTACACCGCGACGGCGAGCGAACGCTTGGCGGGTTCCTGGCCAATCACGTATTCCTGCAGGAAATCAAAGATTTCGCGGGGCTTGGGCAACTCGAAACTGCCCAGGTCAGCTACTTCCGCGAGTTCCTCTTCGATGATCTCGTTGCAGAGTTCGATGCACTCGTCGCAGATGTAGACGCCGGGCCCGGCAATGAGCTTGCGGACCTGCTTCTGGCTCTTTCCGCAGAAAGAACACTTCAGCAGATCTGTGCTCTCGCCAATCCGAGCCATGTGTGAACCCCTTTAGTAGCTTGCTGCTGGCTGTGACATGTTCCACTCTAGGTCACTTTGGACCCGTTGGGTGGAAAGCGGACGCCGGTGCGGCCAAGTAAAAATGCCGCACCGGCGCCGCGGAATGCTGATTAGCGCGCGATTGCCTGGGGCTTGATCTTGCGGGAATCGAGGACCTGGTCAATGAGGCCGTACTGCATGGCCTCGGCAGCCGTGAGGATCTTGTCCCGCTCGATGTCGTTGTTGACCTGCTCCGGCGTCCGGCCGGAGTGCTTGGCCAGCGTGTCCTCGAGCCAGGAGCGCATGCGCATGACCTCGGCGGCCTGGATCTCGAGGTCCGAGGCCTGCCCGCCCTGTCCGCCGGACAGCGAAGGCTGGTGGATCAGTACGCGGGCGTTCGGCAGCGCGAGCCGCTTGCCCGGCGTGCCGGCCGCGAGCAGCACGGCGGCGGCGCTGGCCGCCTGGCCGAGGCAGACGGTCTGGATCTCGGGCCGGATGTACGTCATGGTGTCGTAGATCGCGGTCATGGCGGTGAAGGAACCGCCAGGCGAGTTGATGTAGAGCGTGATGTCGCGGTCCGGGTCGGTGGACTCGAGCACCAGCAGCTGGGCCATGACGTCATCGGCCGAGGCGTCGTCGACCTGGACGCCGAGGAAGATGATGCGGTCCTCGAACAGCTTGGTATACGGGTCCTGGCGCTTGAAGCCGTAGGGGGTGCGCTCTTCGAACTGGGGCAGCACGTAGCGGCTGCTCGGCAGGTTGCCGGCAGTCGAACCGAAGTTGTAGTTCATGTTCATTGCTCCTGAATTCATTGCTGTCTACCTGCCGGTCAGTTCTCGGTGGCTGTCGCAGCGCCGCCGCTGTTTCCGGAGCCGTTGGCGTTGGTTCCGCCGCCGCCTGCCACGGATCCGGCGTGTGCGGCGATCTTGTCGAAGAAGCCGTAGTCGAGGGCTTCCGGGGCCGTGAACCACTTGTCGCGGTCGTTGTCCTTGAGGATGGTGTCCACACTCTGGCCGGTCTGGTCGGCGGTCAGCTCGGCCATGACCTTCTTCATGTGCAGGATCAGCTCGGCCTGGATCTTAATGTCCGACGCCGTGCCGCCGATGCCGCCGGAGGGCTGGTGCATGAGGATGCGGGCGTTGGGGGTGGCGTAGCGCTTGCCCTTGGTGCCGGAGGAGAGCAGGAACTGGCCCATGGACGCGGCGAGGCCGGTGGCAACCGTGACAACATCGTTCGGGATGAACTGCATGGTGTCGTAGATGGCCATGCCGGCGGTGACGGAGCCGCCGGGTGAGTTGATGTAAAGGTAGATGTCCCTTTCAGGATTCTCCGCCGAGAGCAGCAGCAGCTGGGAGCAGATCGCGTTGGCGTTATCGTCGCGGACCTCGGAGCCGAGCCAGATGATGCGCTCTTTCAGCAGGCGGTTGTAAATGTAGTTATCCTGGGCTGCCGGATCGACCGTGGCCATCCGGGGTGCCCCTGCTTGCTGTGACATATGTACTTACCTCTCGCTGGCGACGGTGACGCCACTGGACGACATCACTGAACTTTCCTACAGCGACACTAACCGTTTTCACGCCCGCTTTGTTCGCTGGTGCCGGGCTGTTCGCTGACGGCGCACGATTGCCGGGACCCCGCGAGCCGGGTCCTGGATGCGGGCCCTTTCCGGCTCCCGAACAGACCGTGCCGGCCGGGCATGGCTGCAGGCGGGGCTTAAAACAGTCGGCCCCCGGATCGGTGATCCGGGGGCCGACTGTTCTACGTCTCAGTGACTGCTAGAACTTCACTGCTGCGGGGTCATCGCTCGGCGTGGCCTCGGTGGTGGCTTCTGCCGAAGCTGCTTCGTCCTCAACGGTCTCGGCGGCCGGGGCGGCTTCGTCACCGGGGCGGACGAAGTCGCTCAGGTCAACCTTGTTGCCCTCGGAGTCGGTGACCTCGGCCTGGCCCAGCACGACGGCCAGTGCCTTGCGGCGGCGGACCTCGGAAACCATCATGGGCACCTGGCCGCTCTGATCGATGATCTGGGCGAACTGGTTCGGGTCCATGCCGTACTGGCTGGCGGTGGTGACGATGTAGTCGATCAGCTCGTTCTGGCTGACGTTGACTTCTTCCTTCTCCGCGATGGCGTCGAGGATGATCTCGTTCTGGAAGGCGCGCTCGGTGTTGGCCTTGACCTCGGCGCGGTGCTCCTCGGTGTCGTGCTCGCCTTCACCGTGGGCGTTTTCGGCGTTGAAGTGCTGCTCGAGCTGCTCTTCGACGATCGACGCCGGGACGGGAACCTCGACGAGCTCAACGAGCTTGTCCAGGACCTTGTCGCGGGCCTCGACGCCCTGGTCAACAACCTTGGACTCGGCGGCCTGCTTGGCCAGGTCCTCACGGAGTTCCGCGAGGGTGTCGAACTCGCTGGCGAGTTGGGCGAAGTCGTCGTCGGCGACGGGGAGCTCGCGCTCCTTGACGGCCTTGACGGTGACCTTGACCTGAGCGGACTCGCCGGCGTGCTCGCCGCCGACCAGCGTGGTGTCAAAGATGGCGTCCTCGTCGGCGCTGAGGCCGGTGACGGCCTCGTCGAGGCCTTCGAGCATGGTGCCGGCGCCAACCTGGTAGGACAGGCCGGAAGCGGAGTCAACATCGGCGCCGTCGATCGAGGCTGCGATGTCGATCGTCAGGAAGTCGCCATCGGCGGCCGGGCGGTCCACGGACTTCAGCGTGCCGAAGCGGCCGCGGAGCTCGTCCAGGGCCTTGTCGACGTCGGCGTCGGAGGACTCGGCGGCGGCGACCTCAACCTTGATGCCTGCGTAGTCGGGCAGTTCGATCTCGGGGCGGATGTCAACCTCGGCGTGGAACTTGAGCTCGCCGTCGGTGGCGGACGGGTCCGGAACCTCGGTGATCTCGACCTCGGGACGGCTCAGGGGGCGGATGCCGGTTTCCTGCACGGCGGCCTGGTACCAGCCGTTGAGGCCTTCGTTGATGGCCGTCTCCAGGACGTAGCCGCGGCCAACGCGCTGGTCAATGAGCTTGGAGGGGACCTTGCCCTTGCGGAAACCGGGGACCTGGATCTGCGAAGCAACAGTCTTGTATGCCTCTGCGATGCTGGGCTTCAATTCCTCAAAGGGGACCTCAACATTGAGCTTGACCCGCGTGGGGGTGAGGTTCTCGACAGCGCTCTTCACAGTCTAAGTACTCCTGGTGTGGGGGGTATGGGGTTCTGCATTGCCACGTGCTGGCAGTGCTTGCAGAGTCGGGGTGACAGGATTTGAACCTGCGACTTCCTGCTCCCAAAGCAGGCGCTCTAGCCAAGCTGAGCTACACCCCGTAAGTGCACAGAACAGTCTACGGTCATACTGTGCCGATTTGCACATTTGACACCGGGGCCTTGAATTGGGTTTAGTTGTATCCGGCTTGAACAGCCGCCCGGAAGTTTTACTGGAGTTCCAGTGAGATCCCCGGGGACGTAGCTTAATGGTAAAGCCTCAGTCTTCCAAACTGATTACGCGGGTTCGATTCCCGTCGTCCCCTCAGAAATATGACGAAAAAAGCCCCTCTCCGGAGGGGCTTTTTTCGTTCCCTCCAGGCCCCGGTGGCCGGAGCTTCGGAGCTTGGAAGGGTTGGCTTGGAAGGGCAGGCTTACCGGCTCAGGCCTGCTGGCAGGCCGGGCACCAATAGAGCTTCCTGGCGCCGAGCTCGGTCAGCGCCACCGGCGTTCCGCAGTCCCTGCAGCCGAGTCCGTGCCGCCGGTAGACGAAGTGGGCCTCCTCCGGGGCCGGCAGGACGCCGCGGGATACGCCGGCTCCGGCCCCGTTCCAGTACTGCGGCGGCGTCGTGATGATCCGGCCGTCCCGGACGCCGTCGGTCATCATTGCCGCGGTGTCGTCCCAGAGCCGGCGGGCAGCGTCCGGTGACAGTTCGGCGCCGGGCAGCCAGGGGTTGAGCCGCTGCCGGAACAGGAGTTCGGCCCGGTAGACGTTCCCGACGCCGGCAATCACCTTTTGGTCCATCAGCAGGGCCGCCAGCGGTGTACGTTTGGCCGCCACGGTGGCGCTGAAGGCGTCCCGGTCGCCGGGAAGGTTCCGCAACGGGTCCGGGCCGAGCCGCGCCAGTACGGCCGCCGCTTCCGCGTCCGTGATCGCCTCGCACGTGGTCGCGCCGCGGAGATCGGCCCAGCCGTGCGCGCCGGCGAGCCGGACGCGGACGGCACCGACCGGCGCGGGCGGGCCCTCATATGAGGCCGGCCCGGCCGCCTCAGCGTCGTCGTAGACTTCCCGCTCCCCCACCTTCCGGGGCGCGCCGATGCTGGAGGCGCCACGGAAGGTGGCGTCGCCGCCGAAATCCCAGGCGCCATAGAGGCCCAGGTGGACGTGCAGGAGAAGCCCGTGCCCGAACTCCAGGAAGAGGTGCTTCCCGTGCGCCACGGAACTGACGAGGGTGTGGCCGTCCAGCAGCGCAGCGCCCTGGGCAAACCGGCCCTGCGGACTGGAGACCGCGAGCCGCTCCCCCGCGAAGACGTCCCCGAACTGGCGGGCCAGACGGTGGACGGAATGCCCCTCCGGCACTAGTCGATGACCTCGCCGGTGCGCTCGTACGTGGCGATCTTGCCGATCCGGCGGACGTGGCGCTCATCGTTGCTGAAAGGTTCGGCCAGGAACGCCTCGATGATTTCCGTGGCCTCGTCGACGCTGTGCTGGCGGCCGCCGACGGCGACGACGTTGGCGTCGTTGTGCTCACGTGCCAGCTGGGCGGTGGACAGGTTCCAGGCCAGCGCGGCCCGGACGCCCTTGACCTTGTTGGCGGCGATCTGCTCGCCATTGCCCGAGCCGCCGAGGACGATGCCGAGGGCGCGGGTTCCGGCTTCCTGGTCCGCGACGACGGCGAGGGCGGCGTTGATGCAGAACGACGGGTAGTCATCCAGGGCGTCGTAGACCTTCGGTCCGTGGTCCACCACCTCGTAGCCCTTGGCGCTGAGGTGGCTGACCAGGTGGGCGCTGAGCTCCATTCCGGCGTGGTCGGTGGCAATGTGCACGCGGGGCAGGTCAGAAATGGTCACGGCTGTTCCGTTCGGTTGCGGCGCCGGGCGGCGGCCGGGGCGGGTGGGGTCTGGTCCAAGCGTACTAGGCCGGGCCTCCCGGGACCGTGCTGCAGCCCGCCGGAACCCTCACTGGACGGTCGTGTTACACAGGCCCGGCACGCCGTCGTACTCCACCGTCTTGCCCCACCGTATAGCTCCACCGGGGACCGACACTGAGGACCGACACTGAGGACCGACACCGCGGTGCTAGACGGCGGGGGTCCCGCCGTTCCGCCGGGCCCTGTCCGCCACCCGGGACAGCGTTTGGGCGATATTGTCCGCCGCGGTGGCACTGCCGCCGCTGACCGCCAGCCGGCGCCCGTCCGAGCGGTCGATGACCACCGCGGGGCCGCTGCTGACCAGCATCGCGGTGGTGTTGCCATGGGTCCGGTAGCCCCACCCGCCATAGTCCGCCGCCGTGACGTCCCTGGGCGTCGCGGCGTCGATGGCCGCGGCCGGAACCTCCATGACCCGGACGAAGCCTGCCGCGAAGACGTGGAGGCCGCCGCGGTCAACCCGGATCCGGGCCACCAGGAACGCCGCGGCCACCAGGGCCGCCGCCACCAGGAGGACAGACAGCCACGGCACGGCAATGGTCAGGAGGGCGGCCGGCAGAAGCGTTGCGATGCCGAGCATGACGAAGATGGAGCTGCGGGCGTGGACCCAGAGGCTGACCCGGTCCCTGGCCAAATCCGGATCCTGTTCGCGCTCAAGGGCCTGCCGGACGGCGACGTCGTCATCGACGGACCAGCGCTCGTCGGCCTTGAAGACAAAACCCATCACGATGCCCAGGCCGAGGGCCGCGCCGCTGCCGAGCGCCAGGACCGAGACATCCACATGGGATCCCCGCGCATCGGGCAGGCCCAGCTGGCCCACGAGCACCGCGGCAAGGACTGTGGTGACGAAGAGGCTCATGGACAGGCCGGCGCCCATCATGATGCGGCGCATCATCGCGGGGCGCGACAGCGGCACGGCCTGCAGCAGCACGGCCCAGCCGATCACCACGATCAGCGAGGCTCCGGCTCCCGCGACTGTCACGAACGGCGCGAAGTCGGCGGCACCGGCGGCGGTCCAGCGGACGGCCAGCGGCTCGGGCAGATCCGGGCGCACCAGAAGCGCACACACCACGAATCCTGCCGCCAGCATCAGGGGGAAACCGATGGCAAAGCGCAAAGCCCTGGCATCGACGGAGTCACGGATCTTTCCCATGCTCCAACGCTACCCCGGACGCACCTTGATGGATCTGGGGACGTGCGCGCAGGTCAGGAGGTGGACGGGAAGCAAATGTGGGATCAGACACGTAGTCCGGCGCCCGGACCTCGCCACGACCAAGAAGAGATCGCCGGGGCAGCGTCAACGTGGCCGCCCCAACCGCACCCATCTGACACGAATGGCCGCCAAGGGCATCGGGCGGTTTCTAGGGGTCGTTGCAACACCTGCTGGTTAGGTGGTCAGTAGTAAATCACGTAGACGCTCGGCTGGAGTATTCCAGCCGAGCGTCTTGCGTGGGCGTCCGTTGAGTTCCTGCGCGACGTGCTCAAGGTCTTCGGGTCCGTAGACGGACAGATCGGTGCCTTTGGGGAAGTACTGGCGCAGCAGCCCGTTGGTGTTTTCGTTGGAGCCGCGTTGCCAGGGGCTTCCCGGATCGCAGAAGTAGA